>CAYNDY010000097.1:0-7180 GCA_964396105.1 uncultured Muribaculaceae bacterium | reverse complement strand
CCGCTCAGCCCCGCAACGACTTCGTTAACGTTAACGGCGCACAAAGTTAAGACAATTATCAATAAGATGAGCAAAGGAATTACATAAGATATCCACACTGCCTTGAGCCCCATCGTCTGGCGGAGCGCAAGGTTAACGGTGTCGCCCACGTGCCGCTCCGTGTAAGGGTCGGTCGGGAGCATAACGAGCTTGCTCTCCTCCTCCGAAAAGCCGCAGAGGCCCTTCGCGTGACACGCCGCGCAGGCCGAGCTGGAGATGATTTCCACCGAGGTGTATTCCGGAGTGATTTCCACAATCCTTCCCTCGTGCGATATTTCCTTTTTGTCTGCCATATTTATTTGTCAATCAAATCGTTATCCTTAATTCCGAAAGCTCATTCCAATTCCTTAATCCTCCTCGACAAGCGCGGAGAACGGATGAGCCAGACCTGAATATGTATTCATCCTGCCGCTGGCCTTGCCCACAAGAAGCGGAGCCTCGAAATAGACCGGCAGGCGGTTCTTGTCGTCGGAAATGTAGATGTCCATATCGGTGTCGCTCTTGAAAACCTCCCCGGCGAGAAGACGCGCCCCGAAACGGAGCACCTTCACCTCCCCGAGGCCCTTCACCGTGATGGTCTCGCGGCCGTAGTAGATGAAATGCACATTGAAAACGTCGTCGTCAATCGCGAAAGTCATCGGGTAGCGCACCTCGGGAGTGACCACACCAAGATTCATATTCCTTGCAAGGAAAAACAGCGACGGAAGGTCGTAGGTGCACTTGTCCCAGGGAAGTTCCACATTCCTCTGCCCGTGCGTCGTGGAATAGGCGTCGGCATAAATGAGGGCCTTCTCTGGGTCGTAGATGTAGGAATTTGTCGAAACGTACTTGCCCTCGTGGGAGTCGCGGGTGAACTTCAGCGGACGAAGGCCGTCGCAGGTGAACCAGGAGTTGAAATCCTCGCGGACCTTGAAGAAAAGGTCGAAGAGGCGGGTCGTCTTGCCGCTCACCTCGCAGTGGTAGGCCGGTGTGCCGTTGTAGTCCAGCTCAGAGAGTTCGATTTCGGCCGTGCCCACATCCGAGTTAATCATTCCCCAGGTGTAGTGAATCGTAAAGCCGAGCTTCTCCCCGCCCTTGAAGGCAAGGCTGTCGCGGCTAAGGCTCCCCACCGGGATGCACCCCGTCTTGCTCCCCCCGACTGCGGACTCCCCGTCATAATCGGGAAACTCCTTAGTGGCTGCACCCCGGGATGAATCCTTCCCCGAAGGGACGTCGGCCCACAGAGCAGCTGCACCGAGAAGGATGCAGAGAGCCGTGGAAACTGTGTATAAGAAATTAAAACGCTTCATAAAGAACTCAAAGAAGTCTTTAACCGCTTGATTATATGCCGCTTACAAACTCGTCACCGGCGCCGTATCCTCCGTCGATCGGAGGAAAATAATCCACCGGGGCAGCATCGTTGTTCATTGCTGAACCGACGCTTTCCACCTGGTTGAAGGTGCTGTCCGCCTCGTCCACGAACCTCACTTCCTCGTGGTGGAACCTAAGGTCTATATCGCCGATTTCACCGTTACGGTGCTTCGCGATGATGAGCTGGGTCTTTCCCTCGTCCTCCGGAGATGCCGCCATACCCTGATAGTCAAGACGATGGATGAAAAGAACCATATCCGCGTCCTGCTCGATTGAGCCTGACTCCCTAAGGTCGCTAAGCTGAGGCCTCCTCCTGCTTCCGTCCCTCATTTCGGACTGACGGGAAAGCTGCGAGAGGGCGATTATAGGAATCTGGAGCTCCTTTGCCGTGGCCTTGAGGTTACGCGAAATCGCCGCGACTTCCTGCTCCCTCATTCCGCGCAGCTCCGCGGGACCCTGCATCAGCTGGAGGTAGTCCACAATCACGAGTTTCACTCCCTTCTGAGCCACGAGCCTCTTCACCTTCGAACGGAACTCGTTCACCGGAAGAGCCGGGGTGTCATCGATGTAGATAGGGGCTTTGGTAAGCCGTCCGAGCCTGGTCTCAAGCTGAGTCCACTCGTAAGGTTCGAGCTTCACCGCGCCCTTGATTTTCTTTGCGTCAATCCTCGCCTCGGAAGTCATCATACGCTTTGCAAGCTGGATTGTAGGCATCTCAAGCGAGAAAATTGCCACCGGGACATTGAAATCCACAGCAGCGTTGCGCGCCACATTCAGAACGAAGGCTGTCTTACCCACTGAAGGGCGTGCCGCAAGGATTATAAGGTCCGAAGGCTGCCAGCCGTTGGTGACGCTGTCAAGAGTGGCGAACCCCGAAGGCACGCCGTTAAGACCCGGATTTGCCTGAGCCTTCTGCATAGCCTCCAGCGCGTCGTTGATGGCGCTTCCAATCTGCTGGGCCTCCCTCTTCACATTGGTCTGGATGGCGTTGTACACCTCGGTCTGAGCCATATCCATCAGGTCGTCCACATTCGCCGACTCCTTGTAGGACTCTTTGAGAATCTTGTAGGAGGCCGTAATCAGCTCCCTCTGGATGAATTTCTCCTTGAGAATCTTGATGTTGTACTCGATGTTCGCCGCGGAGGCCACCTTGAGCGAAAGCCGGGCGAGAGCCTGAGTGCCGCCCACAGCGTCAAAATTGCCGAGAGAGCGGAGTTTCTGTGATGTGGAGATGATGTCGATTGTGACGTGATCCTTCGAGAGCTCATACATAGCCTCGAAAATCATTCTGTTCTTCTGGTCGTAGAAGCAGGGGGCGGAAAGCTCTCCCATAGCTTCCTCAACGCAATTCGGCTCGATGAGCAGGGCGCCGAGGACCGCCTCTTCAACATCAAGAGCCTGAGGCGGTTTGTTTCCCATCTCAAGCCCTAGAGTGTCAAGATTTACATCCTGCTGTGCCTTGCCTCTGGCCGTCCGTGTGTTTTTTCTCTCGTCAGCCATAGAGTAGGTTTTATCGGTTTGTCAGTATCTTACTGATTACAAATTACTTATTATTCGAATTCCGGGTTCACGAGTATCCTTCCGCAGTACTCGCAGATGATGAGCTTGCGGTTGGAAGCGATGTCAATGAGCCTCTGCGGAGGGATGGTGCTGAAGCAGCCGCCGCAGGCGTCGCCGTTGTAAACCGAAACGACTGCGAGGTGGTTGTGGTTGCTCTCGCGGATGCGGTCGTAGGCGCTCATTGTGCGGGCGTCAATCTTCGCGGCGCAGGCAGCCCTCTTCTCCTGAAGCACAGCCTCGTCCTTTGCGGTGGACTCCACGATTGTGGAAAGTTCTTCCTTCTTCGCTGCGAGGTCGTCGTTGCGCACTGCGAGTTTCTCCTTCAGGACCTCAATGTCAGCCTTCTTCGCGGCAATCCTGTCCTTCGCCTCGCCGATGTTCTTCTCTGCAATCTGACGGAGAAGTTCCTGATTCTCAATCTCTTTGTTGATGGAATCGAACTCACGGCTGTTGGAGATATTCTCGAGCTGGGAGCGGTATTTCTCGGTCTGCATATCGCACTCGACGATGTTATGCTTGTTTTCTGCGATACCGCGAGTGTACTCCTCAATCATAGCGTTAAGGTGCGCAGTCTTGGCCTGGATTTCCTCAATCTCGTTTTCGAGCCTCTCGACCTCCTCAGGGAGTTCACCGCGAAGCTGCACGATTTTGTCTATTGCGCAGTCGGTCTGCTGAAGTTCATAGAGGGTTTTGAGTTTCTCCGCAACGCTTGAGTCAGAATCCGCGAAGTTCTTGCGGATGGACACGAAGGTCTCGTGCTGGTCAATCGGAGTCTCGATTTTCTTAGTCTTTTTTGTTGTAGCCATATCGCTTAGAAATAATATATCGGGTTGGTCTGTTTACTTCGCTCAATGCGAATTGCAAAGGTATGAAAATTTTTCTTAATCAAGGAAAATAAAATATCCACAATGTCTATTTCACTTTCATAATGACCTATGTCCATAAGCATAAATCCCTTCGGGGTGAAGAAATGGTGATATGAGACATCCCCGCAAAGATAGAGCTGAGCCCCTTCGGAGCGCGCTTTTTCAATCAGACTCGTCCCCGCGCCCCCGCAGGCCGCAACCCTCGAAATCAGCAGTCCCACCTCAGGCTGAGAGGAGCGGATGACGCTGAGTCCGAAAGCCTTTTTAACCGTTTGAAGAGCTTCCTCCGGGGTCAGAGGTTTAGGGAGATCCCCTATGATTCCGAGTCCATATTCATTTTCCCCAGTTGAAACCGCTCTGTCTGGGTCCAGAATGCGGACATTTTTAAGCCCCATTCTCTCGGCGATTGCCCAGCTCACTCCCCCCACGACCTTGTCTGCGCTTGTGTGGGCGGCATAGACCGAAATCCCCGCGCGGATGGCCTTTATCACCGCAAGGCCCACCGGGTCTGAAGGAAGGATGCGCTTGATGCCCCCGAAAATGAGGGGATGGTGGGTCACTATAAGGTTCGCGCCCATCGCTACGGCCTCGTCTACAAGGGCCTGGGTGCAGTCAAAGCCGACAAGGATTCCCGTGACCTCCGAGTTTTCATCGCCGATGCAAAGACCGGTGTTGTCCCAGCTCTCCTGCACCCCCTCGGGAGCGAAGGAGCGAATAGTGCGAACGACGTCGCCGACTGTAAGTTTTTTTTCCATACCTATATTATATACAGAGAGACTGCTAATTCATTTCCGCGATTTCCAAAAGTTGGTCCTTGATGGACAGGAGCGACTGCACAACTTTCAATTTGCGTTCAGCCCCCTTCCGGTCGTCAAGAAGCCGCTTTGTAACCCCCTCGATTGTGAGGCGCTCGGTCTTCAGAAGGAACTGGATGAGGCGGAAAGTCTCGATGTCCTCCTTGTGGAACATACGGTTGCCCTTTGCGTTGCGCACCGGGCGGATAAACTGCGGAAACGAGTCGCTCCAGAAGCGCACGGCCGAGGTGTTCTCCCCCAACTCCCGCGCGACTTCCCCGATAGTATAAAGAATCTTTTCCATATAAATTAAATGTATTCCTTGTAACAAATAGTCAATCCATTGACTGTTTGGTGTTCGTCGCAGTTATAAGCATATTCACGTATTCATACGGGCCGACGGACGCAAAAAGATGGTTCACCGGGTCGAGGGTGAGGGAGTCGCGGTGCACCTCGTAGTGGAGATGCGGGGCGTATGCGTTGCCAGAGATGCCCACATAGCCGATGATCTGCCCCTGGGTGACGCGGGCGCCAGGGCGCACCGAAATCGCCGCAAGATGAGCATACCCGGTCTCGTAACCACCTGAATGAGAGAGCGTAACCATATTTCCCTGGCCCTTCATAGACCTCACCACGCTCTTCACGACTCCCGGCGCGGAGGCCCTCACAGGCACATCCGCCTCCGCGATTATGTCCAGTCCCCCGTGCGGCACGACAACCTTGTAGTACGGATTTATCTTCTCCCCCACCGAGGCCCCGATCTGTGCGTAGGAAGCCCCAGCAATCGGAGAAAGCAGCGGCGGAAGGTTTTCCCTGTCGGAGGAAACCGCCTCGAGAGCGGCAAGAAGGTTCGCCTCAATCCTGGCCGCCTTTGTGGAGAGAATTTCAGCCTTGCGGGAAGCGTAAATCACTATGTCAGAGTCCGGTATGGAGTCCAGCTCGTCGGGAAGGTGATAGGAGGAAAGCACATCCAGGCGCGGCGGGTCGGTCTGGAAAATCTCCCTGTAAATCCCCTCGTCGCGGCTCTCAAGGCGCTTTATTTCCGAAGCGAGCATCGCGGATTTTTCCTCAAGCGAAGGGAGCTGGGAATCGTAGGCACGGTTCTGTACAATGAGGGCCGACTCCTGCTTTGTGTTGAAAACCAGGGCGAAGACAAGGTAGAAGCCTACGGTAAGCGACAGGGAGAGCAGGATGAACATCCCGAGCCACTTTGCCGCCTTCGCAAAAGAAAACCGTTCCTTGCGGAAACTGAGGCTTTTCTTATCATATACATATCGTCTTGCCATAGACCAATCCATTATACCCGGTTTTTGCAGGTATCTAACTCATTAATATATTAACCTTTTCTCTCTAATCAAACTCACAAATCCCACGCACTTTTTTACATCTGAACCCCCTGCACCCCCTGTCAGGGGGATTTTTTACGGCCCCTAGGGCCGGCGGGCAGAAGCCCTTGTCAAGTTTCTGCGAAACTTGAGCATTATATAGGGCATCTTTATCTACATACTTGTTATTTTCCTTTGCGACGGTGGGAGGGATGAATCATCACCCTCTGCGCCTTGCTTTCGCTCACATCGGCCATCGTCGCATACTCCTCGGTGCTCATATCCAAGTCCATATAATTTATCGGATTGGTGGCGACCCCCTTGTAGATGACCTCGTAGTGGAGGTGCGCGCCGGTGGATTTGCCCGAATTGCCGACATTGCCGATGTTCTCCCCCCTCTTTATCTTCATCCCTTCGGCGACATTCACGAAGCTAAGGTGCGCATAGCGGGTCTTGTAGCCGAATCCGTGGTCAATCACAATCTGGTTTCCGTAACCGCGGAGGTCAAACCGCACTGACTCCACCACCCCGTCGCCGGTGGCATAGACCGGATAGCCCACGCGGGCCGCAAAATCAAGCCCGTAGTGGAACGCCGGCAGATGGGTCTTTGGGTCGGAGCGCCGTCCGAAGGTGCTGGAAAGGTGATATTTGCTCTTGTCCGGGTTCACCGGAGGGATGACCGGCACGCAGGAAGCCATATCGCCGGCCTGCCGCGCCAGACGCCCCACCTCGTCGTAGGACTTGGACTGGATGTAGGCCTTCTTGAGAAGCACGTCCGTCCCCATCACGAGGTTACGGAACTGGGCGTTGTAGTCGCTTTCGTCCAGCCAGACGTAGCGGTTGGCCCCCGGAAACCCCGCGTCACGCACCCCGGATGTAATCTCTCCCATACCGAGAATCGTGCGGTAGATGTCGTTATCCCTCATCTGGAGCGCTGACAGCCGGTCACGCGACTCCTGAAGGTCCGCCCCCAGCACTTCCACCTGCGAAAGCAGAGCGGCATTATGTTTCTTGAGCAGAGTCGTCTTAGGAAGCTCCACCCCCAGCACTCCCGTAAGCAGCCAGAGGTTGAACACCGCGGCAAGCGAGGCGAGGACAAAAAGCACCGCCACGCCGACCGCCCTGGTCGTCGAAGCGCTCCTGTCCACCTCGTAAGAGAGAGTCTTGGGGTTGAATCTATATTTTTTCAAAGCCGACATCGTGCAAAGATAAGAAATCCCCGTACAAATCGCAAAAATCGCGCAGC
>CAYNDY010000096.1:0-7205 GCA_964396105.1 uncultured Muribaculaceae bacterium | reverse complement strand
CACGGCGCCGCCTACTCGATGGTGGAAGCCTGCGCAAAGGTCGTAGCTGCCGGCGGAGACTGGAAGGGGATGCGTTTTTCCTGCCAGGAGTACTTTGAGAGAATGACCTCCGACCCGCACAGCTGGGGCAAGCCTCTTGCGGCTCTTCTGGGCTCGCTCAGAATGCAGATTGCCTTCGGCCTTCCGTCCATCGGCGGCAAGGACTCTATGAGCGGCACCTTCGAGCACATAAACGTGCCTCCGACCCTCATCTCCTTCGGAATCACAACGGTTGACGCTTCAAAAGTTATATCCCCTGAGTTCAAATGGGGAGGCAACAGTCTCTACCTCTTCCGCCACACTCCTCTCGGGGACAGGATGCCCGATGTGGAGGGCCTCAAGAAGATGTGGAGCTATATCCACGGCAAAATCGCTTCCGGGGACATCGTCTCCGGCTGGGCTGTGGGATTCGGCGGAGTGGCCGAGGCCCTTGCCAAAATGTCCTTCGGAAATATGTTCGGAGTCGATGTTAAAATCGGCGAGGACATTCTTTTCAGCTGCGTTCCGGGCTCCATCATCGTGGAGTCGGAGACCGAGTTGGACTTCCCGGGCGCGGAGAAAATAGGAACTGTGACCGACTCAGACGACTGCTCAATAGTAATAAACGGAGTCAGCACCAGCATAGAATCCCTTCAGGAGGCCAACGCCAGGAGATATTCCAAGGTCTATCCCGCCAGCGTTCCTGCAAGCCACAAGGGCCTTATGCAGGTTAAGTGCACCGCTCCTTCATACAAGCAGCCTCGCTATGAGGGCGGCCCGGTAGAAAAGCCGCTTGTCTACATCCCTGTATTCCCGGGCACCAACTGCGACTACGACTCCGCCAAGGCCTTCCGCAAGGCCGGTGCTGAGGTTCGTTTCGGGGTCTTCCGCAACCTCACCCCTGAGGCCGTTCTGAGCTCAATCAGGGAGATGAAGCGCGACATCGACGAGTGCCAGATTCTTATGCTTTCAGGAGGATTCTCCGCCGGAGACGAACCTGACGGCAGCGGCAAATTCATAGCCAATGTTCTGGAAAACAAGGAAATATCCGCGGCCATTGACGGCCTTCTGGGGCGCCGCGGCCTCATCCTCGGCATCTGCAACGGCTTCCAGGCCCTTGTAAAGAGCGGACTTCTCCCGTACGGCAGGACAGGCTGCGTCACACCGGAGTCTCCGACCCTTTTCCGCAACGACATCAACCGCCACGTCTCCTGTATGGTTTCCACCCGCGTAAGCTCGACCCGTTCGCCGTGGCTTGCGGGAATGAGCCTCGGGGACATCCACACCATCGCCGTCAGCCACGGCGAGGGCAAGTTCGTGGTGGGCGAGAGCCTTGCCCGAGAACTCTTCGAAAACGGCCAGGTCGCCTTCCAGTATGTCAGCCCTATTACGGACGAGGTCACGATGGAGGCTCCCTTTAACCCCAACGGCTCATTCTACGCCATCGAGGGCATCATAAGTCGCGACGGACTCATCCTCGGCAAGATGGGCCACAGCGAGCGCTACGAGAAAAACGTCTTCCGCAACATCGACGCTGACCTTGAGCAGCCGCTCTTCCGCAACGCCGTGAAGTACTTCCAGAAAAAATAGTCTATGGCAGAGCGTGAACTTATCTACGACGGCAACGAGAAGCAGGTCTTCGCAACCGATGACCCCTCGCAGGTTATAATCCGTTTCAAGGACATAGCCTCGGCCTTCCATAATGTCAAGACGGCCGTATTCCCCCGCAAGGGCATAGTCAACAACCGGATTTCCGGCATCCTTATGCGCTCCCTTTCCGAGGGGGGAATATACACGCATTTCATCGATTTTGTGGATTCCCGCAGCCAGCTATGCCGGCGGAGCAGCTTCCTTCCCCTGGAAATAGTGGTACACAACTACATAGCCGGCTCTCTTGCGGACAGGCTCGCAATCGAGGAGGGCACAAAACCCTCCACGGTAATCTACGACCTGAACTACCGCAACTCCTCGCTCGGCGACCCGATGATCAATGACTCCCAGGCCATTGCGCTGGGGTTTGTGAATGAAAAGGAACTCGCCGAAATCTACTCCATCGGCCGCAGGGTCAATGAGATTCTTCTCTCGCTTTTCACCCGCATCGGCATCCGCCTTGTGGACTTCCGTCTTGAACTTGGAAGGGACAGCGATGGGAAGCTTATGATTATCGACGAAATCAGCCCCGACACCTGCAGGTTCTGGGACGAGGAGACCGGACAGCGTCTGGACAAGGACCGCTTCCGCCACGACCTCGGCAATATAATGCCCTCCTACGATGAGGTGCTGAACCGATTAATGACTATAACGCAATAGGTCAAATACTTACGAAATTATAATTCAACACGATATGGCTAAAACATACGAAAGCGCGGGCGTAAACCTCGAAGCAGGATACGAAGTTGTCCGCCGCATCAAACAGCACGTCGCCTCCACCGCCCGTCCGGGCTCTATGGGCGGCATCGGCTCATTCGGAGGAATGTTCGACCTCTCATCTCTCGGAGTCAGGGAACCGGTTCTGGTCAGCGGCACTGACGGAGTGGGGACCAAACTCAAAATCGCATTCGCAATGGACAAGCACGACACCGTGGGAATCGACGCGGTGGCAATGTGCGTCAACGATGTGCTCGCCCAGGGCGCTGAACCGCTGATTTTCCTTGACTATGTCGCAGTGGGACACAACGAGCCCGCAAAAGTCGAGGCAATCGTCGCGGGAGTTGCCGAGGGGTGCCGCCAGGCAGGCTGCGCGCTTGTGGGCGGTGAGACAGCCGAGATGCCGGGAATGTATGAGGGCGGCGAATACGACATCGCTGGCTACACGACAGGAGTCGTGGAAAAATCCCGTCTCATCGACGGCAGCAAGGTGAAGGTCGGCGACGTCCTTGTGGGCATAGCCTCCACAGGAGTCCACTCCAACGGCTTCAGCCTCGTTCGCAAAATCGTTTCCGACAGCGGCCTCAAATATACTGACGAGATTCCGGAGCTTGACGGAAGGCGCCTCGGAGATGTGCTCCTTACCCCGACCAGAATATATGTAAAACAGGTGCTTGATGTAATCCGCAACTGCGACGTCCACGGCATCAGCCACATAACGGGCGGCGGCTTCGACGAGAACATCCCCCGCGTGCTTCACGATGGGCAGGGCCTCGAAATCAGGGAAGGCAACTGGGAGATTCTCCCGATTTTCCGCCAGTTGGAAAAATGGGGCGGAGTGCCTCACAGGGAGATGTTCAACATCTTCAATATGGGAATCGGAATGGTCATAGTTCTTGACGCCGGCGAGGCTGAGAGGGCCATCTCAATCCTCGCTTCCCACGGGGAGAAGGCGAGCGTAATCGGAGAGGTTACAGACCGCCCGGGTGTCAACATAATAATGAAATAAGCCCATCATAGTCAATAGGTTAGAATATAGATAAAAGGAATAAGATATGAAAAAAAGAGCTTTAGTCAGCGTCAGCGACAAGACAGGTCTCGTACCGTTCGTTCAGGGCCTTGTTGCCCTCGGGTGGGAAATCGTTGCGACAGGCGGCACGCAGAAACTGCTTGAAGAGAGCGGAGTACACACAACAGGCATCAGCGAGGTCACGGGCTTCCCGGAGATTCTTGACGGCCGTGTGAAAACCCTTCACCCGAAGGTGCACGGCGGCATTCTCGCCCGCCGCGACATGCCTTCTCATATGCAGACCCTCTCCGAGCAGGGAATCGGCACAATCGACCTTGTCTGCGTAAACCTCTATCCTTTCGCGAAAACAATTGCCCGTGAGGGAGTTACTATGGCTGACGCAATTGAGAACATCGACATCGGAGGACCTTCAATGGTGCGCAGCGCCGCCAAAAACTGGAGGGACGTCACCATTGTCTGCGACCCTTCCGACTACGAGACTGTCCTTGACGAACTGAAGGCAAACGGCAGCACAAGCGACGAAACCCGTCTCCGCCTCTGCGCAAAGGCCTACACCCACACGGCGGAGTACGATATGTGCATCGCAACCTATATGCGCGCCCAGGCCGGACTTCCCGAGAAGCTCTTCCTCGAATACGAAATCAAGCAGCCGCTCCGCTACGGCGAGAACCCTCACCAGAGCGCGAAGTTCTACTCTGCGCCCCAAAAGTGCTCCTATTCCCTCGCATTCTCCACTCAGATTCAGGGCAAGGAGCTCTCCTACAACAACATCCAGGACGCCAATGCCGCTCTTTGCGCCATCCGTGACTTCTCTTCTCCGTGCTGCATAGCCCTCAAGCACATGAATCCTTGCGGCGCAGCCGAGGCTCCTACAATCGAGCAAGCTTGGCAGGCCGCATACGAGGCCGACAAGGTCAGCATCTACGGTGGCATCGTTGTGGTGAACCGCGAGCTTACCGCCGAGGTCGCAAGGGGAATGAAACCTATTTTCCTTGAGATTGTAATCGCTCCTTCATTCTCGCAGGAGGCTCTGGAGATACTCTCCACCAAGAAGAATCTCCGTGTGCTCCAGGTGGATATGACTCCGAACCCCGAGACTCAGATGCAGTATATCTCCGTTGTCGGAGGAATGCTCGTCCAGCAGCAGGACAAGGCCGTGGAGACCGTGACCGAGGGGATGTGCGTCACTGCCGTGAAGCCTACGCCGGAGCAGATGAGCGACCTTAACTTCGGATGGAAAATCGTAAAGCACGTGAAGTCCAATGCGATTGTCGTTGTTCGCGACGGCCACACCATCGGTGTCGGCGCAGGACAGACCAATCGCGTGGGATCTGCCGAAATCGCCCTCAAGCAGGCGCGTGAGGCAGGTTACACCGAGGGCCTCATTCTCGCATCCGACGGTTTCCTCCCGTTCGACGACACCGTGGCTCTTGCAGCCCGGTATGGCGTGACTGCCATCGTTCAGCCTGGCGGCAGCATCCGTGACGCCGATGCAGTGGCAAAGGCCGACGAGTGCGGCATCACGATGCTTATGACCGGAGTAAGACATTTCAAACATTAGAAGTTTCGCGTCGAAACCTGACAAGATATGAAGAAGATACTCGTAGTAGGCGGAGGCGGACGCTGCCACGCCATAGTCGATGCGCTGAGCCGCTCTCCGCAGGTGGGCGAAATCTGGTGCGCCCCCGGCAATGCCGGAATAGGGGAGCAGGCAAACTGTGTCCCCATTGCCGACACTGATGTTGAGGCGCTGAAGCAGTTCGCACTCAGCAACGCAGTGGACCTTACCGTAGTGGGCCCGGAGGCTTCCCTTGCCGCGGGCATCGTGGACTCTTTCCGCGCAGCCGGGCTTCCGATCTTCGGCCACACCAAGGCAGCGACCGAGATTGAAAGCAGCAAGGAGTTTGCAAAGAGGCTGATGCTAAAGTACGGCGTTCCGACCGCAGGCTACCGCTGCTTCACCTCCTACGACGAGGCTCTCGCCTACGTAGCCGCGCGGCCGTTCCCTGCCGTCATAAAGTATGACGGCCTTGCCGCAGGAAAGGGAGTTGTCATCGCTGAGGACCTCTCTGAGGCTCAAAAAGCCCTCTCGAGTATGCTTCTTGAAGGCAGCTTCGGGCAGGGGAAAGTTGTGATTGAAGACTATCTCACCGGCCCCGAGTTCTCCTTTATGTGCTTTGTCGACGGGGAAAAAGTCTATCCTATGCCTCTTGCCCAGGACCATAAGCGCGCATTCGACGGCGACAAGGGACCGAACACCGGAGGAATGGGAGCCTACACAGGCCTCGGGTTCATTTCTCCGGAGGAGCGTGAATTTGCCTACAGGGAAATCCTCTGCCGAACAGCCTCCGCAATGGTCAGCGAGGGCCGTCCGCTGAGCGGAGTTCTCTACGGCGGACTTATGAAAACCCCTCAGGGAGTGAAGGTTATAGAGTTCAACGCCCGTTTCGGCGACCCTGAAACCGAGGTCGTTCTGCCTCTTCTGGAAAGCGACGCCTACGATGTTTTCGAGGCTGTCGCCGTGGGGCGCACTCCGGAGCCTCTCCGCTGGAAAGACAGTGTCACAATGGGAGTTGTCCTCGCCTCCAAAGGCTACCCGGGCCACTACTCGAAGGGTGCCGTCATCGAAGGCACAGACACTCTTCAGGGCGTAAGGCTCTACTCAATGGGCACGGCCCGCAGGGAGGACGGCGCACTCCTAACCGCCGGCGGCAGGGTTATGATGGCCGTCGGGGAAGGGCGCGACATCTTCGAGGCCCGCGACAAAGTTTACAGTCAGATTTCCCGCATCAAGTGCGACAACCTATTCTATCGCAACGACATAGCTCATTACACAATGGAAAACACCACCACCCCAAGGGCGGCAATCATAGACGGCAAGGCCGTTTCGCTCGCAGTTAAGGACAGAGTGAAGGAGCAGATTCCCCTTCTCGAAGCAAAATACGGCCGCAAGCCTTCGCTCACGGTCATAATAGTGGGCGAGAACCCGGCCAGCCAGGTGTATGTCCGCAACAAAGTCAAGGCTGCCTCCTACGTAGGGATGGAATCCCGCCTCGTGGCTCTTCCCGAGAGCGTCAGCGAGGAGGAACTTCTCTCCACAATCGCCTCTCTCAATGCAGACGACTCCGTTGACGGCATCCTCGTGCAGCTTCCGCTTCCGCGCCACATCAACGAGAAGAAGGTAATCTACGCCATTTCCCGCGAAAAGGATGTTGACGGGTTCCACATCCTGAATGTCGGCTCGCTCTGGACCGGCACTCCGTGCATCAAGCCCTGCACCCCGAAAGGCATCATCGAGCTCATCAAGAGTACGGGCGTCGGGATTGCGGGCAAGGTAGCGGTCGTAGTGGGCCGGAGCAACATAGTAGGCAAACCTGTCGCGAAGCTTCTTCTTGACGAGAACGCAACGGTGGTAATTGCACACTCCCGCACCGCGGACCTCGGAGCCATCACCCGTCTTGCGGACATCCTCGTGGTCGCAGTCGGCAAGGAGGGAATAGTCAAGGGTGATATGGTGAAGAGCGGCGCGGTTGTCATTGACGTCGGAATGAACCGCAACGCCGAGGGCAAACTCACAGGTGACGTGGACTTCGAGTCAGTCTCCCGTCGCGCCGCCTACATAACCCCGGTTCCCGGCGGAGTGGGCCCGATGACGATAGCGATGCTGATGGAAAACACCCTCGAGTGCTTCCTCGACCGAGAAGCCAGCAAATAAAAAGTCATCCTCTTTTTTAGAATTTGCCTTCTTTATTGGCGTCCTTGATGCTCTGGTAGAGGTAGGTCGGATATT
>CAYNDY010000095.1:5443-7272 GCA_964396105.1 uncultured Muribaculaceae bacterium | reverse complement strand
CGGATCTTGTCCGGATTTGCGCCCGGCTTGTCTATCTTGTTGATTGCAAAGACCATAGGAACGCCTGCGGCCTGCGCGTGGCTTATCGCCTCGACTGTCTGCGGCATTATCGCGTCATCGGCGGCGATGATGATGATCGCAAGGTCGGTCATCTTCGCACCGCGGGCACGCATCGCCGTGAAGGCCTCGTGGCCCGGAGTGTCAAGGAAGGTGATTCGGCGTCCTGAAGGAAGCTCCACATTGTAGGCGCCGATGTGCTGGGTGATTCCCCCGGCCTCACCCGCAATCACATTCGCCTTGCGGATGTAGTCGAGGAGCGAAGTCTTACCGTGGTCGACGTGACCCATCACCGTGATTACCGGCGGCCTCGGAACGAGATCCTCAGGCTTGTCCGCCTCTTCCTCCGACTCGATGGCCTCGGTGAGGTTTGCAGTGACGAACTCCACCTCATAGCCGAACTCCTCCGCTACGAGCACAAGCGTCTCGGCGTCGAGCCTCTGGTTGATGGACACCATAAGTCCGAGGCTCATACAAGCCGCGATTACCTTGGTGACCGGGGTGTTGTTCATAAGGGTCGCGAGGTCGTTCACGGTGACGAACTCGGTGACTTTCAGCACCTTCTTGTCCATCTCCTGCTGCTGCATCTCCTCCTGGAGCCTGTCAGCGGCCGCCTCCCTCTTTTCCTTGCGGTGCTTTGCGCCGAAGTTGTTCTTTCCCTTGCCCTCGTTCATACGGGCGTATGTTTCCTTGATCTGCTTCTGGATTTCCTTCTGCATCTCCTCGGTCTCGGCCTCCGTCATTGCAGGGGCGAAGCGGTCGCGGCCGCGCTTGCGCTTTCCGCCGCCATCCTGAGGAGGAACTCCGCCGCCCTTGCGGGCATCCTTGCCGAACTTGCCGCCGTTCTGCTGGCCGTTCTGGCCGCCCTGGCCCTTGCCGGCGTTCTTTCCGCCGTTGCCGCGTGAAGCGTCGGCCGCAGCGCCGACCTTGGTGACATCCACCTTCTGGCTCTGGCCCGGCTTGATTCTCTCCCTTTTGCCCTTCTTCTTGGTCTCGAAGCGGCTGAGGTCCACATGGCCCATAACCTTCGGGCCAGCAAGCTTTTCAACTTCAATGACAGCCTCGCGAGGTTCCTTGCGGGTCTCCTGAGCGGGAGCCGTTTCCTCTGCCGGGGATGGCGCAGGGGAAGGTTCTTCTTTTGCTTCAGGGGCTGCAGGAGCGCTCTGAGGGGCAGGTTTTTCCGCCTCCGCAGGAGCAGACTCAGTCTTTTTCTTGCCTATGCTGTCTAGGTCAATTTTATCGATAATCTTAGGTCCGACCGCCGGAGCCGCCTTCTCGGCAGGCTTTTCCTCAGCGGCGGGTTTCGGAGCCTCGGCAGGAACAGCCTCAGGAGCTTTCTCCGCGGCCGGTGCCTCCTCCTCGGGAGCAGGTTTTACCTCCTGCTTTGGAGCCTCGGGAACAGCCTCTTCCTTCACCGGAGCCGGTTCAGGCTTTGGAGCTGAAGGCTTTTCAGGCGCTGAGCCGATTGTGTTGGTCTTGATGATGACTTCCTTGTCAAGATAGTCCTCGTCCTCGGAAGGAGCCTTTTTCTTCGAGCTGTCAATCATCTCCTTGAGCTTTGTCGCCACCTTCGCGGAGTCCTGTTTGATTGCGAGGTCCCCTCCGAACTTGGCCTCGATGGCCCCCATATATTCGTCCGAAACCTTTGCGTTAGGGTCGCTTGAAGTGATGTTCGCCCCTTTCTCGTTGAGAAACTCGATGAGCGTGCCCAGTCCGATGTTGAACTGCCGTGTAATTTTACTTAATCTGATTTCTGCCATATAATCCCCGTT
>CAYNDY010000095.1:2417-5343 GCA_964396105.1 uncultured Muribaculaceae bacterium | reverse complement strand
TCCTCAGGGTCGATTGCAAGCACGCTCTTCGCGGTGTCGCAGCCGATGGCCTTCAGACGGTCGATGACCCACTGGTCAATCTCGTTGTTGAACTCGTCCAGAAGCACATCCTCCTCTTCCTCCTCGTCCTCTTCCACCTTAGGAGTCTCTCTCCAGACCTCAATCTCCTTGTCCACGAGCATACCGGCAAGCTTCACGTTCACGCCGCCGCGGCCGATACCCTTGTTGACCTCCTCAGGAAGCATATAAACCCTGATTTTGCCCTCCTCGTCGGTAGTGATGGAAGAAATCTTCGCAGGACTGAGCGCACGGGTGATGAGAAGCTGGATGTTGGAAGTCCACTGGATGACGTCGATGTTCTCGTTGCGGAGTTCGCGCACGATGCCGATAATCCTCGATCCCTTCACGCCGATGCAGGCTCCGATCGGGTCAATCCTGTCGTCGTATGACTCCACGGCCACTTTTGCCCTCTGACCAGGGATGCGGACCACCTTCTTGATTGTGATGAGTCCGTCGTAAATCTCAGGCACCTCGGCCTCGAAAAGCTTCTCGAGGAAGTCGTTGGTGACGCGGGAAAGAGTGATGAACGGAGTGGTGTTGCGCATCTCCACGCTCTTTATTATGCACTTCACGGTGTCGCCCTTCTTGAAGTGCTCGCCCGGGATCTGCTCCTGCTTAGGGAGACGGAGCTCGTTGCCGTCCTCGTCAAGGATGATGACTTCCTTTGCCCAGGTCTGGTGAACCTCGCCTGAGAAAAGCTGACCCACCATATCCTTATATTTATTGAAAAGGTTGGCCTTCTCCAGGTCCATAATCCTTCCCTGAAGGTTCTGACGGATGTTGAGAATACCCCTGCGGCCGAAATCCTTCATCTCGATTTTCTTCGCGAAAGTCTCGCCGATTTCGTAGTCGTCGCCGCCTGCATTCACCTCCTCGAGAGAAATCTGAGTGTTCGGATCTTCCACAGTCTCAACGACTTCCCTGTTCCAGTAAATCTCGCAGTCACCCTTGTCGATGTTGATGATGACGTCGAAATTGTCTGCGTCGCCATAAACCTTCGCAAGCTGAGTTCTAAAAACATCCTCGAGCACACCCATCATCGTCGGGCGGTCAATGTTCTTCTGATTCTTAAATTCCGCAAACGCGTCCTTAAGTTCAATTTTTTCCTCCATTGTTATGTAAATTTTAATTATTATCTATTTGATATTCATTCGTTTATATATCCCATACGGGCTTATGTCCTTTTATATATCCATATCCCCATCGGGAACATTTCCTATTCAAATACGATATGCGGGCGGACCGAAGTTATATCAGAATAGGCTACGGTCTCATTGTGCTCCACCAGCTCCTTTTTCTTCTTCCCCTCGACGGCCTCACGCGCGCTGTAGCGGATGCTGATCCCGTTTTCGTCGGCCCCCGTAAGGAGCGCAGTCATCTTCTTGCCGCCTTTCAGAGCCACCTCGACATCGGTTCCCACAGCCTTCTGATACTGTTTCAAGACCTTGAACGGCTGGTCCAAGCCTGCGGAAGTGACCGTTAGAGAATAGTCCTCGGCATCGCGGCTGAACTTCTCCTCGAAGGCGTGGCTTATTTCAACGCAGTCGTCAAGGTCCACGCTTCCGCTCTCGGACTCGATTACGAACTCAATGTCGTTGTCCTTTGAAATATTTATTTCAACAATAAAGCAACCGCGTGCAACAACGGCGGGGCTGAGTGCATCTACTATCTCTGAAACTTTCATTTCAACAAGTTTGAAGTGTAATTTTCTTCACCTGTGGGCATAAAATAAGGGGACTTGCCGTCCCCTTCAATCTCACGGCGCAAAGGTAGGAAAAATGTATTACCTTTGCAAATTATTATGAAAAAACAGTTTCCGGGGCAGTGGAGAGGGAGTTTTCAGTTGGAGGTTGTGGCGTGAGAGTTTTAAAGAATATTTAGGTATTATTAGTTATAGGTCGTACATTATGGAATTGACTGCAGAAAAAATCGCAGAAATACTTGGCGGCGAGGTCGTGGGAGACAAAAACGCCGTCGCAACGTCGCCAGCCAGAATTGAAAGCGGAAAACCGGGCTCGGTCTGCTTCTATGCCAACCCCAAATATGAAAAATACGTCTATGAAAGCAAGGCTTCAATCATCCTTGTGAACAAGACTTTCGAACCTAAGCAACCTGTGAGCGCCACCCTCGTGAAGGTTGACGACGCCTACGCAGCCGTGGCCACGCTTCTTGACTACATAACATCCCAGAAGAAAAAATACTGCCGCCACCGCGGAAGACACTGCCACATCGCCCTCTCTGCAAAAATCGGGAAGAAGGTTTATGTGGGAGACTGCGCATTCATTGGCAGGAAGGCCTCAGTGGGCGATTTCAGCAAAATCTACGAGCAGGTCTACATCGGCGAAGGCAGCTCAGTCGGCAAAAACTGCATCATCTATCCGGGCGTGAAGATTTACCCCGGGATGGTCATCGGTGACAACGTGATTATCCACGCCAACGCAGTCATCGGAGCGGACGGATTCGGGTTCGCGCCGCTTGAGGACGGAAGCTACCGCAAAATCGAACATACAGGAAACGTAATCATAGAGAACAATGTCGAAATCGGCGCAAATTCGTGCGTGGACAAGTCCCAGATGGGCTCGACCATCATCCACGAGGGAGTGAAGATCGACAACCTCTGCCAGATTGCTCACAATGTGGAAGTGGGCAGGAACACGGTTATGAGCGCGATGGTGGGCATCGCAGGCTCGACGAAAGTGGGCGAACACTGCATTTTCGCGGGTCAGGCCGGCATCGCGAACGGGCTCAAGGTGCCTGCAAACACCATTCTGGGCGCGCAGACGGGTCTTATCGGCAACCTCAAGAAGGAAGGCGAAGTGCTCTTCGGCACTCCGGCGCTCCCTCACAGGGAGTTTATGCGCAGCTA
>CAYNDY010000095.1:0-2317 GCA_964396105.1 uncultured Muribaculaceae bacterium | reverse complement strand
ATATAATTTTTTTTGATTAATTTTGCGCCCCATTTTGCGCACGGCGCCAACGAACAGGATATGACGAAATTACAGAATACACTCAAAAAAGACTACACATTCGCGGGGAAAGGACTCCACTGCGGCAAGAATGTTTCGATGACCTTGAAGCCGGCCCCGGTCGACACAGGCATCCTCTTTGTCCGCACCGACATCGGCCCTGAGGCCCGGGTCGCCGCCCTCGCGGAAAACGTCTCCTCAACCGCCCGCAGCACCACAATTTCCTGCGGAGAGGCATCGGTCGGCACCATCGAACATCTTCTTTCAGCCCTCACGGGCCTCGGGGTGGACAACTGCATTGTGGAGATTGACAATCAGGAAGTTCCTATCCTTGACGGAAGCGCAAAACCCTACGTTGACGCAATCGCGGGAGACGGCCTCGAGGAGCAGGACGCTCCGCGCCGCTATGTGACTCTCCCCCACGCTGTCGAGTTCAAAAACGAGGAAACCGGAGCCTACCTCCGCCTCGAACCGGCAGAGGAAGCCGACTACCACCTCACGATAGACTTCAACTCCAAGATTCTCGGCGTTCAGAACGCTGACTGGTCTCCTGAAAAGACGGACTACGCTTCCCAGATCAGCCCGTGCCGCACATTCTGCTTCTTCCACGAAATTGAATACCTTCTCACGAACAACCTCATCAAGGGCGGGGACGTGGACAATGCCCTCGTGATTGTGGAGTACCCGATCAGCGTGGAGCAGATCAAATGCGTCTGCCAGCACCTCGGAAAGCCGGAGATGAAGGTCACCAACGGCTACCTCAACGAGTCGCTGAAGTTCGAGAACGAGTGCGCACGGCACAAGATGCTGGATCTCATCGGAGACCTGCGCCTTACGGGAGGCTTCCTGAAAGCTAAGGTAACTGCCTACAAGTCAGGGCATACGATTAATACCAAAACCGCAAAACTCGTACGGGAAATGGTCAAATAAGAAGCGGTCTTTAACCGTTTCCGCCAAGATTACATTTAGAGTAAATTTTAAAAGACATATAATATGAGCGCAAAAATTCATCCACTTGCCTGCGTGCACCCGAATGCCAAACTTGGCGAGGGCGTTGAAGTGGGACCGTACGCCTACATCGACGAATTCGTTGAAATCGGCGACGGCTGCCAGATTCTTCCGCACGCCACGATTTTCAACTATGTGAAAATGGGTAAAAACTGCAAGGTATTCCCGGGAGCAGTGGTGGGCGCCATCCCTCAGGACCTGAAATTTGACGGAGAAGTGACCTACGTGGAGCTCGGCGACAATGTGACCGTCCGCGAGTGCGCCACCATCAACCGCGGAACCAAAGCGAGCGGCAAGGGCGTGACCAAGGTCGGAAGCAACACCCTTCTGATGTCCTACACCCACGTCGCACACGACTGCCGTGTGGGCGAGCACTGCATCCTCGTAAGTTATGTCGGCATCGCCGGCGAGACCGATGTCGATGACTGGGCCATCCTCGGCGGAAGCACCGTGGCACACCAGTTCTCCAAGATCGGAAAGCACGCGATGGTCGGCGGCGGCTCCAAAATCAACAAGGACATCCCGCCATACGTTCTTTGCGGCCGCGAGCCTCTCACCTACGCAGGAATCAACCTCGTGGGACTTCGCCGCAGGGGATTCACTTCCGAGCAGATCCGCAACATCAAGGATATGTACGACGTGATCTACAATTCCGGGATGAACGTGAGCGACGCGCTTGAGAAAATCAAAATCGGATTCCCGGAGTGCGAGGAGAAGACCACAATCGTGGATTTCATCAAGAACTCCAGCCGCGGCATCATCAAGGGACCGAACATCGCCTCCAAGTCCGAAATGGACTAAGGGAAAATTTCGCCCCCACGCACAAATCATCTGCGTTGATACTCCTTACGACCGCATACTTCCCGCCGATAGAATATTTCGCGGCAATAGCATCACAGTGCAGGTTTAATCCCGGCTCGGCCGAGGTTGAACCTGCATCGGTTTTGATTGAGGCCTGCGAGCACTACCAGAAGCAGTCCTGGAGAAACCGTTGCCGGTTTTATGCCGCAGACGGGCCCCAGACGCTGAACTACCCCCTCCGCCACGAGGATTTCTCACGCCCGATAAGCGAGGTAAGAATTGACTGGAGCACCCCCTGGCTCATCCGCCACAAAAGAGCCATCGTCTCCGCCTACCGCACCTCCCCCTATTTCGAGTACTACCAGGATGAGCTTTTCGCCATCCTCGACTCCCGCCCCGAGCGGATGCTGGAATTCAACACGGCAATAACGGAATTTTTCCTCCGCAAGTGCGGGCTCAGGGCGAATGT
>CAYNDY010000094.1:2451-7454 GCA_964396105.1 uncultured Muribaculaceae bacterium | reverse complement strand
GAGGGAGTAAGCCTGTTCGAAGGCAGATTTGGCTTCACTGATGCTTAACAGAGTCTCAGTGTGATCTCCGAAGTAAGTGTCTAGGTTATCCGAAGTCACAGAGCATCCATATAAAATCGTCAAGACAAAAAGCCAGACTATGGGCGTTTTTCTCATAAGTTTTACTTTGTCCTGTTTTCTTTTCGTAGATAGTATTCATACCACTTGGCGAACACATTTGCAGAAAGCAACTCTTTCAGAGCCGATACTTTTTCCGTTTTTGCATCAGCAATCTTTTGCGCTCTCTCATTAGTGGATATTCCACTATTTTTTATTTTTAAAATTAAGACTGCTTCGCGGTTTTCTAATTCAATGTATTTCTTGTATTGTCCGTCAGTGAATCCAAATACATTTTTGAATCGTCGCTCGTTCTCGGACTCCTTATAATTGAGCCACTCAGAAAATTTCGCATCACCAAGAAAATTGTGAATGTCAGAGCGATATTGCTTGTCAAGCCGACTTTTTCTGAATTTAAACTCTCTATCTGATAGTTGTTGCTTCTCGAGTTCTTGTATAGAGTTAATATAGTCAGCCTTAATTTTACCCATTTCAATGGCTTTCATCGGAGAAAGATTAAGCGAAGTAACCTCCCCACTCCTTGCCGCTTTGAATGCTTCCGCGTTGAATAATTTCTGTTGTTCGGCGGTTAAGATAGAGTATATTTGAAGATAATATTTGTCCGTTACTTTATCTCTTTCTTTTCTGAATTCTTGGGCTGTCAAGTTAAGCTTGGAAAGAGAGTCAATCTGCAGTGTCCTAATATGGGAGAATTTTTGGACAAAGCCGGCTTGTGTTTCCGTTATCCCGTAAGTCATAGATAACTCTTTGCGTTGTTGTTCTGAGGCAGTGAGATTAGCCTTCAATTCAGCTTGTTGCGCAGAGGCTGTGGTAAAACATAGCGAAGTTGCAAACGTTGCCATAATTAAAAATGGTAGAAGTTTCATTTCTTTGTGTTTAACCTGTGGCATTTGTAGTATTATGAATGACAGCAAATTTAACTCAAATCTTCATTATTGGCAAATTTCTTTATCTTATTGTCATACCGGCTCAGTCCGTCCATAGTCCCCATCCACATCCTGCCGAGACTGTCCTGGCAGATGCTGAATACAGTATTCTGCGAAAGCCCGTCCTTGACGGAAAGCGGGTCAAAATAAGGAGCGCGGAACCCCGTGCCGAACAACGCCGCCGAGCATATCAACAGTGCAGATAAAAAGGATTTTCTCTGGCTCATAATTAGTGTCTTACATTTTAAAGGTACTGTGTATACCAAAATACCAAAATGTTTTTCCGGGAAATATACCAAAATACCAAAATCTTTTTCCGGGAAATATACCAAAATACCGAAATGTTTGCTCTTTAGAGCTCCCGCCAGCGGATGGACGGGTCGCGGCGCCAGTAGGACATCTGGCGTTTGGCGTAGCGACGGGAGTTTCGCTGAATCAGCTCCACGGCCCTCTCCAGAGAGGTTACCGGGCCGTCGCCCTTTGATGTCGGGCCCCAGCCTTCGGCGCTGACGCGGCCTTCCTGGAAGTCGGACCAGGCGAAAATCTCCTTGTAACCTACCGTCTGAAGGGCCGGGCGGTCGCGGAACTCCCTGAGGGAGCGGACTTCATCAACGAGGCCCTCGTCCACCATCCCGAGGACCCTCCCGTCAATCCTTCTGTAAAGCTCTTCCTTCGGGCGGGTGAGGCCGATTTTAACGATTTCGTAGTCGCGTTTGCGGGATGGGGAAGTCTTGAATGAGGAGAATTTCCGCCCTGTCATAAGGCAGACTTCAAGGGCGCGGATGACCCTCTGGCGGTTGGAGAGGTCTATCTGGGCGCAGGTCTCGGGATCGAGCTCCCTTAGCTGCGCGGCAAGAGGAGAGACCCCTTCGGCGTCGCACCGGGTGCTGAGTTCCCTTCGAAGAGCCTCGTCGGCCGGGGGGAAGTCGTCCAGGCCGTTGCAGAAGGCGTCGATGTAAAATCCTGAGCCTCCGCACATTACAAGGGTCCTGTCGCCGCCTTCCTCAAAGAGACGGTCCACAAGGGCGTTGGCCTCCAGCTCGTACCGGCCGGCGGTGTAGTTTTCCTGGACTGAATTGGAGTGAATAAAATAATGCTTCACGGCGCGAAGCTGTGAAGCACTAGGGACCGCAGTCCCGATTGTCATTTCCTTGAAAATCTGTCTTGAATCGCAGGAGATTACGGGTGAACCGCACTCGAGGGCACGCTGAACGGCGAAATCGGTTTTCCCGACCCCGGTCGGTCCCAATATAATTTCAAGCCGTTTCAAGCGGGACAGTCCAATTTCAATTGTTAGAAATCTTAAATGTATTACTTGATGATGTTGATTAAAAAGATGGAGTGCAAGGCTTGCCGCTTTTTAATCAATATCGTCTTTGCCTTCGTTCTCGTCATAGACCTGCTCCTCTTCCTCCTTGTCCTCATCCTCGTCGTCATCCTCCTCGTCCTCAAAATCATCATCGTCGTCCTCGTCGTCCCAGTTCCCCTCTTCCTTGCGGATGATGTTGCGCTTCTTGTCCTCAGGCAGGTCTTCGTAGGCCACATAGCCGTTCTCGAACTCGATCGGATTCGGACCCTTCGTCTCCACGAGAACCGGATAGACAATTCCCTTTCTCTCAGGCACTTCGCCTTCGAAATTCACGAGAACGCTCTTCTTGTTCGTCGTGTCGTAGAAATAGACGAAACTGTCCTCGCCCCTCTTGTGGCAGTCCCCGAGAGTCACCTCGTCGATTGTGCCCTTGCCCATATTCTGCACGCTGTAACGCGCAACGGCGCTTCCGTCAGGAGCGACAGCCTTGAACAGAACTATCTGATCCATAGGGAAATCCATATCCGCGTGCATCTTCTTGTGGAAAGAATAGAGCGAACTCGTTGCCTTGAGTTCATAAACCCTTGCAAAGCCCTTCAGTCCGGGCAGTGAAACTCTGTACTTGAGAATCATAACAGTAGTGACCTAAAACCGACTAATATGCAAAAACTACCTTTTTACATTTGCTAAAACAACTGCCCCTCTGAAGTCCTGGGGCCACGCATTTCTGTCTGAGACCGGGGTATGTTCTTCAAAGGGGTCGGCAAAGTTACAAATGATATTTGAAAAGTGAAAAAATATGTATAATTTTGAATGGATATATATGGAAGGACGGGGGCCCGCGGAAATTTTCCGGGCTCATAAAGCATTGATACGACGGGGATTATGGAAACTTCAGAAGCGATTAAGGACACATATCTGAGCATAGCGGGGGAGACCGAAGGCCTCTTCCGGGACAACGGCTCGCGCTTCATTGCCCTAGCGTACCCCGTGGAGAGCGTGGAAAGCGTGAAGGAGATTGTCTCCTCGCTTAAAAAGGAATACCACGACGCCCGCCACCACTGCTACGCCTACCGCATCGGCTACCGCGGGGACACCTTCCGCGCCAACGACGACGGGGAGCCCTCCGGGTCGGCTGCAAGGCCCATTCTGGGGCAGATTGACTCGCTGGGCCTGAGCGATGTGCTGGTTGTGGTCGTGAGATATTTCGGCGGCATTAAACTCGGCATTCCGGGGCTTATCCGTGCCTACAAAACCTCCACCGCCGACGCCCTCTCAAAGGCGCAGATTGTCGAAAAAACGGCCTCCGAGGACTATTCGCTGAGCTTTTCCTACGACAAGATGAACTCTGTGATGAAACTTCTCAAGGATATGGACATCCCCGCTTCGGACCAGCAGTTCTCCCTCGACTGCTCCCTCCGCGCCCGCGTCCGCCTTCGCTCGGTGGAGGATTTCCTCCGCAGGGTCGCCGACATCGCCGGCTGCAGTGCAGAGAAAATTGGCGGCGCTGAATAGAATAATTTATTTTGTCCGCCTTGCCGATAAGGGCAGCGGAATCAGTTTTTTTATATAATTTTGTATTTTATAAACATCAACGATATGGCAAAGACAGTTCACAATTTCAACGCGGGGCCTTGCGTCCTGCCAAAACCGGCCATTGAGGCTGCAATAGAGGCTCTGAAGGATTTTTCCGGCACCGGAATGTCGGTCATCGAGATTTCCCACCGCACAAAGGAGTGGGACGCTGTGATGGACGAATGCCGCTCTCTCTGGAGGGAGCTTCTCCACATCCCCGAGGACTATGAGATTCTCTTTCTCGGCGGCGGCGCAAGTATGGGTTTCCTCTATGTGGTTATGAACCTCCTCGAAAAGAAGGCGGGCTATCTGGAGACGGGCGTATGGGCGAAGAAAGCGCTCAAGGAAGCCAAGGGTTTCGCCGCCTCAAAGGGCGCCGAGGCGTTCGCAGTGGCATCTTCAGCCGACAAGACCTATTCCTATATCCCGAAGGATTATGTGATTCCATCTGATTTGGACTATTTCCATATCACCACCAACAACACCATCTACGGCACCGAAATCCGCACCGACATCGACAGCCCTGTTCCTCTTGTGGCGGATATGTCTTCGGACATAATGTCCCGTCCGGTGGATGTTTCCAAGTATGCGGTCATCTACGGAGGCGCGCAGAAAAACGTGGGCCCAGCCGGGGTTATGTTCGCAATCGTGCGCAGGGACGCTCTCGGAAAAGTTTCGCACTACATTCCGACAATGCTTAACTATCAGACACATATCGACGGCGCGTCAATGTTCAACACCCCTCCTGTGTTCCCGATTTTCGTGATGAAGGAGACCCTCAAGTGGCTCAAGGCCCAGGGCGGAGTCGAGGCCATCCACAAAATCAATGTGGAAAAGGCAGGGCTTCTCTACGACGAAATCGACCGCAACCCTCTCTTTGTCGGCACCGCCGCAAAGGAAGACCGCTCCATTATGAACGTATGCTTTGTTATGGCGCCGGGCTATGAGGCTCTCCAGGACGAGTTCCTCACCTTTGCAAAGGAGCGCGGAATGGTCGGCATCAAGGGCCACCGCTCAGTGGGCGGCTTCAGGGCTTCGCTCTACAATGCCTGCCCTGTGGAGTCCGTGAAGGCGCT
>CAYNDY010000094.1:0-2351 GCA_964396105.1 uncultured Muribaculaceae bacterium | reverse complement strand
TATGAAGATACTTATCGCTACTCAGAAACCCTTTGCGCCTGCGGCTGTGAAGGGAATAAGGGAAATAGTTGAGGGTGAGGGACATACTCTCGCGCTCCTTGAAAAATATGCCGACGAGGCCGAGCTCATTGCTGCCGTCGGCGATGCTGACGCTCTCATCGTGCGCTCCGACAAAGTCACCGCAGCTGTTCTTGACGCTGCGCCGAAGCTTAAAATCGTCGTCCGCGCAGGGGCGGGGTATGACAACCTTGACCTTGCCGCCTGCTCTGCACACGGAGTCGTCGCTATGAACACCCCGGGGCAGAACGCGAACGCCGTTGCGGAGCTTGTCATCGCCCTTATAATCTACATTTCCCGCAACCAGTTCACTCCGGGAACGGGAAGCGAGATTTCAGGAAAGAAAATCGGTCTTCAGGCCTACGGAAATGTAGGAAGGCTCGTTGCTGCGAAGGCTCGGGCGCTCGGAATGAACGTTATGGCTTTCGACCCGTTCGTCCCTGCGGAAAAGATTGAGGCAGACGGCGTTGAGGTGGCTTCTTCTCTGGAGGAGCTCTATTCCGGCTGCAATTTCGTTTCGCTCCACATCCCGGCAACCCCAGAGACCCGCGGCTCAATCGGCTCCGCCCTTGTGTCCCGTCTTCCGAAGGGAGGCTGCCTCGTGAACACCGCCCGCAAAGAAGTCATCGACGAGGCTTCGCTGCTGGAGGCTCTCAAGGGGAGGGAAGATCTCAAGTATGTCGCCGACGTCGCCCCTGACTCCGCCGCAGACTTTGCCGCCGCGCTCGGCAAGCGCTACTTCGCCACCCCGAAGAAAATGGGCGCCGAAACCGCCGAGGCCAACATCAACGCCGGCCTTGCCGCCGCCCGCCAGATTTGCGGCTTCTTCGCAACAGGCTGTGAGAAATATAGATTAAATAAGTGATATTGGATAAATAATAATGTAAATTATAGCAGACTAGACATAAAAAGATGCAGTGCAAGGCTCGCGACGCGGGGGAAACCGCAGCAACCTCTTGGTTGTGAGGATTTCACCAAGGAGCACAACGAAGCAATGCGCTTTTTAGGTCGGTCTGCTGCTACAATATGGTACGTGTAAAACCTTTTGCGGCGCTCCGCCCGCCGCGCGAAATAGTCGAAGAAGTGGCCTCCAGGCCCTACGATGTCCTGAACTCCGAGGAGGCGAAGGCCGAAGCGGGGGAGAAATCCCTCCTGCACATAACCCGCCCCGAGATTGATTTCAGCCCGATTGCGGATGAACATTCCGCCGAGGCCTACGACAAGGCCGTGGAGAATTTCTCCAAGTGGAAAAGCCGCGGCTGGCTCCGTCCCGACGAGAAGGAGTGCTACTATGTCTATGCCCAGACTATGGACGGCCGCACCCAGTACGGCATCGTTCTCTGCGCCCACGCCGACGACTACGCCTCCGGGGCAATCAAAAAGCACGAGCTCACCCGCAAGGAGAAGGAGGACGACAGGATGATTCACATCCGCATCCAGAACGCCAACATAGAGCCCGTCTTTTTCGCCTATCCCGACAACGCCGCGATTGACGCAATAGTCCGCAAATACACCGCGAAGACCCCTGAGTACGACTTTACGGCCCCTGACGACGGCTTCGGCCACCGCCTCTGGATCATCGATTCCGACGAGGACATCGCCGCCATCAGCCGAACATTCGCCGCAATCCCCGCCTTCTATGTCGCTGACGGACACCACCGTACGGCCGCTGCGGCAAGAGTGGGCGCCGAAAAGCGCTCCGCGAACCCCCGCCACACCGGCGAAGAGGAATACAACTGGTTTATGGCCGTCGCCTTCCCCGAGAGCCAGCTCAAAATCATAGACTACAACCGCGTGGTCCGCGACCTTAACGGCCACACCCCGGAAGAAATCCTCGCTCTTCTCCGGAAGGACTTCACCGTTGAGCTTCTCGGAAATGAAAAGGACCGTCAGGCAGCCCCCGGAGGCGTCAAAGCCGGCTTCGCCCCACGCGGACTCCACAATTTCTCAATGTATCTCGGCGGGCAGTGGTACAGCCTCACAGCACTCCCGGGCCGCTGCAACGACGCAGACCCGATCGGGGTGCTGGACGTTACGGTGCTCTCCGACCTCGTCCTTGACCGCATCCTCGGCATCAAGGACCTTCGCACCGACAAGAGGATTGACTTTGTCGGAGGCATCCGCGGCATAGGCGAACTCGCCCGCAGGGTGGACAGCGGAGAGATGAAAATAGCCTTCGCCCTCTATCCGGTTTCAATGAAACAGCTCGTGGACATAGCCGACAGCGGCAACATAATGCCCCCGAAGACCACCTGGTTCGAGCCCAAGCTCCGCTCCGGCCTCTTCATCCACAG
>CAYNDY010000093.1:4227-7495 GCA_964396105.1 uncultured Muribaculaceae bacterium | reverse complement strand
AATCGACTACATCTACTTCTCCGGCTTCTCCTCCTGCCGGAGCTTCAAGGTCCTCAACTCTCCCTACGCCGGAGTCCCATACATCTCCGACCACTACCCGGTGATGGCCCGCCTGAAATTCTGCAACTCAAATTCAAAGAAGGGGGCTGCTGAGCAGACGCCCGCTCCCCGGTACACGGAAATCGAGAATCCCTGCGTCTCCCTTTCGGAGTTTCCGCAGGACGCTGAGGGGTATTATCTGATTTTCGACGGCACTTCCCTCAAGGGCTGGAGAGGATATGGAAAGGATTGTGTGCCCGAGAGGTGGACCATCAAGGACGGATGCCTCCATTTTCAGGGCGCCGACAAAAGCGTCACTGAGGGCGGCGGAGACATAATGTTTTCCCACAAGTTCAAGAATTTCATCCTCGAATTTGAATGGATGGTGGAGAAGGGCTCCAATTCCGGCGTTTTCTATCTCGGCCGCGAGATTTCCGCCCCTGACGCCGAGGGCAAGGGAACGCTCCGTGACATCTGCCTCTCTGCCCCTGAGTATCAGATTCTTGACAATGCGAACCATCCCGACGCTCTTAAAGGCGTGGACGGCAACCGCCAGTCCGCTTCGCTCTATGATATGGTTCCTGCCAAACCGCAGAATTTTACGGGCTGGGGAAAGTGGCAGAGCGGCAGTATTATGGTTGACAACGGCGCGGTTACCCACTGTCAGAACGGCGAGAAGGTCCTTGAGTACCGCCTCTGGACTCCGCAATGGACCCAGATGCTGCAGAACAGCAAGTTCAGCCGGGAGAAATGGCCTCTCGCGTTTGAACTTCTCAGCAGTTGCGGCGGAAAGAACCACGAAGGCTACATCGCCTTCCAGGATCACCGCAATGATGTCTGGTTCCGCAATGTCAGAATAAAAGTGCTAGACTAAAGCGTATTTCTTCCCCGACGCGCGAAAAGTAGGGCGGATAGTAAGTCCCGAAGGGACCGCGCCGGGGCGCGAGATACCCCTAAGGGGTAGCAGACGCAGTCTGCTGGGGTTAAGATTTATGTACAAAAATTAAGAGGATGGTTGAAGCCATCCTCTTAATTTTTTGTACTGGGTAGGAGAATCGAACTCCTATTGCGAGATTGAGAATCTCGAGTACTAACCGTTATACGAACCCAGCGTTTTTCGTTTGGGATTGCAAAGGTAGGCAAATTTTCTTTACCTGCAAATTTTTTCTGCCTCTCGCTGCAATTTTCTTGCTTCTGTCCTCAAAAATCCTCTCAGGGAGAGCTCCAGTCCCTCCGCCGCTACTTCAAAAACACGAAGAAAACTGCGAGGACAAGGCAGCCGAAGGCCACAAAATGGTTCCACTGCAGCGGCTGTCCCTTGAAGACCACGGTGACAAAGACCGTGAAGATCGTGAGTGAGATAACTTCCTGAATGACTTTGAGTTGCATAAGGTTGAACGGGCCTCCGTTCTCGATGAAGCCGATTCGGTTCGCCGGGACCTGGGCGCAGTACTCAAAAAATGCTATGCCCCAGGAGAACAGGATCACAAGAATCAGCGGCCAGCCCGTGGAAATTTTCATCTCCTGCAGCTTCAGATGCCCGTACCAGGCGAAAGTCATAAAGATGTTGGAGCAAATCAGAAGCAGGATTGTGTAAATCGCTTTTACCATAATATCATTAGTATCGTAAACCTTATCTTTTTCCAAAACGGGCGCAAATATAGCAATCTTTTGAGTATCTTTGCAGGTTCTGCCCGGTTAACTGAGAGTAGAGGCTCCGGGTTCCAGAAAGATTTTGAACATTTAATTTACAGGAATATGACACTCATCAAATCCATTTCCGGCATCCGCGGCACAATCGGCGGCAACCCCGGTGAGGCTCTGACCCCGATCGACATAGTGAAATTCACCTACGCCTATTGCGAGAAACTTCGCGAAAGAAGGCCGAAACCTTCTTCCGAGCGCTACAAGGTCGTTGTCGGAAAGGACGCCAGAATGAGCGGCGAGATGGTGGAGGACATCGTCTGCGGAACGCTCATTTCCTGCGGCGTGGATGTGGTGAAGGCGGGATTTGCCTCCACCCCGACGACGGAGATGGCGGTGACATTGAGCGGTGCTGACGGCGGAATAATCCTCACCGCTTCCCACAACCCCAAGCAGTGGAACGCCCTCAAGCTTCTGAACGAAAAGGGCGAGTTCCTCAATGCCGCAGAAGGCAATGCAATCCTCGAATGCGCTGAAAAAGAGAACTTTAACTTCGCTCCGGTCGAGGAGCTTGGCTGCACCGAGGAGCACGACTTCACCGACGAACACCTCGATGCTGTTCTCGCTCTCGAAGCTGTGGACGCGGAGGCTGTCCGCAAGGCCGGGTTCAAGGTCGTTCTAGACGCCGTGAACTCTGTGGGCGGAATCATTATGCCGAGGCTTCTCCGCCGGCTCGGAGTCGAGTGCATAGAACTTAACTGCAACCCAACCGGCGACTTCGCGCACAACCCGGAGCCGCTTCCTGCAAACCTTACGGAGCTCTCAGGGACTGTTGTAAAAGCGGGCGCCGACCTTGGCATCAGCGTTGACCCGGATGTTGACCGTCTTGCGCTCATCTGCGAGAACGGAAAGCCGTTCGGCGAGGAATACACCCTCGTGAGCGTTGCGGACTATCTTCTCGGCCGTGCCTACGACGAGGCTCTCCACTCCGGCAAATCCCTCGAAGAGGTCTGCGCACCATATTCGATGACCACCGCCTCCAACCTCTCCTCTTCCCGGGCGCTGAGGGATGTTACGGAGAAATTCGGCGGAGAGTACTTTGCGGCGGCCGTCGGCGAGGTGAATGTGACAACGAAGATGAAGGAATGTGGCGCCCTTATCGGCGGCGAGGGCAACGGAGGAGTCATCTACCCCTCTCTCCACTACGGCCGTGACGCGATGGTGGGCGTGGCGCTGTTCCTCACGAACCTTGCGCACAAAAAGATGAAGGTCTCAGAGCTCCTTGCGACCTATCCTCAGTATGTTATAACCAAAAATAGGATTGAACTTTCCGACAAGGCTCTGATTGACAAGATCCTCTCCGAACTTCAGAAGGCCTACGCCAACGAGGATGTGAACACTCTGGACGGAGTTAAAATCTCCTTCGAAAGCAAAAAGCAGTGGGTTCATCTTCGCCGCTCCAACACCGAGCCTATTATCCGTGTCTATGCCGAGGCCGCAACGGCCGAGGAGGCCGACGCACTTGCCGGTGAAGTCATCTCCCTTGCAAAAAAGATTATAGGTTAAGCATAGCGCTTAATATTAT
>CAYNDY010000093.1:0-4127 GCA_964396105.1 uncultured Muribaculaceae bacterium | reverse complement strand
TATGTTTTCATTCAGAACAACACCCCTTCAGGATCAGCTTGACAAGTCCCTCGTGGACGGCAAGGTGGGCTGTTTCTGCACCCAGAACTGCTGGGATGCGGGAACGGGCGAATATATGTACGACATTTTCCGCCGAAGGGGCAACCTCCAGCGGGTCTTTTCTCCGCGCGAGGCCGAGCTCACCCCTCTAACGAACCACATAGAGTTCACCCCGGAGGAACTTCAGGGCCTTAACGCCGTCGTCGTGGAGATTCAGGACACGGGAGTGCGCTATTTCAACTACACGAAGGATGTCTTCTGCCTGATGGAAACTCTCAAGGGAATGGGGGAGAGCGCGCCTTCCCTTTATATAGTGGACCACACCAACCCGGCTGGAAGGGTCGTCGAAGGCTCTATGCCGCAGGGAGAGTGTGAACCGCACACCCCGAAAGTGCCTCACCGTCACGCACTTACCCTCGGAGAGCTTGCCCTTCTGTATCAGAGCGAAATAGGCGCCGCCTTCCCCCTGCACGTGATTTCGGCGACTCTTTCCTCATCCTCCCGCGAACTCCTGCCCTGGGCCATCGCTCCCTGCTCGGACATTCCGGGGATGTTCACCTGCGACCTCTACAGCGGCGGCGGGCTATGGAACAACACCAATGTCTCTCCCGGTATCGGCACCGCCCGTCCATACGAATATATAGGCGCTCCGTTCGTGAAACCTGCCGTGGGCGGACACATCGGCGCTGTGCCTCCTCCGGTTGCGGAGGGAGTTCTCCTCAGACCCTGCTCCTTCACCCCTGCCTGCGGACTCTACGAAGGGGAGAAATGCTATGGCTATCAGATACTTCGCTCTCCGGGAGCTGAATATCACTCCCTGCTCCACACGGCGGCACTGATGCGTTATTTCATTCAACTCTACCCGGAGTTCCGCCTAGAAGAGGGCTTCGCTCTCAAACTCTCCGACCCTGTGGTCCTCGACTACATAAAAGGTGGAGAAACCGACTCGATGGCCCTTCGCGAGCACATAAAGACCGAGGAGCAGAAATGGATCCGCAAGGCAAAGCGCTACCTCCTCTACGACGACCAGCCGTACAGGGTGAAGTGAAAAGGTGAAAATCCTTCGCTCCAATGTGGGTCTATATGATTATAAAACAATAAGTTATAGATACAAAAATATGGAAAATCCTATAGTCTTTACTCTTGACTATGTCCACGAGGTTCTCTACGGGGGACGGAAAATTTCCCTCGCCGAGCTCCCGATGAAGGAGGTGGAGGAGTGCTATGAATTTCTGAAGGAATTCGCCTCCGACAAGGTCATCTACGGCATCAACACAGGCTTCGGCCCGATGGCGCAGTGGAGAGTGGACGACGAGTTCCTTAAAGACTTGCAGTACAACATTATACGCAGCCACTCAACCGGCGCGGGAGAGCCTCTTCAGGACATCTTCGCAAAGAGCGCGATGGTCTCACGCCTCGGGACCTTCCTCCAGTGCCGCTCGGGAGTGCATCCCGACGTGGTGAAACTCCTCGTTGAGTTCATCAACAGGGACATAATCCCGTTCATCCCGCGTCACGGAAGCGTCGGGGCAAGCGGAGACCTGGTGCAGCTCGCGCATATCGCCCTCACTCTCATCGGAGAAGGGGAAGTTCACTGGAAGGGGGAGTGGAGGCCTTCGGCTGAGGTTATGGCTGAAAATGGACTCAAACCTTTCGACATCCACATCCGCGAGGGACTTTCCATCACGAACGGCACCTCTGTGATGACAGGAATCGGGGTCGTGAACCAGTTCCAGGCGGAGCAGATTCTCGACTGGGCCACTCTCGCTTCGGTTATGATGAACGAAATCGCCTCCTCATTTGACGACCTGATGGCGGAGCCGCTGAACAGCGTACGCCGCCACGAGGGCCAGCAGGTGATTGCCGCCCGAATGCGCGCCCTTTCCGAGGGAAGCCGCTGCCTTCAGAAAAGGGAGCACGAGCTCTACGACAACGGCCACAGCGACGACAAGGTCTTCGAGCACAAGGTCCAGGCCTATTATTCTCTCCGCTGCACCCCGCAGATTCTGGGTCCCGTGTATGAGACGCTCAGAAATTCCCGCCGTGTGCTCGAGGAGGAACTTAATTCCGCCTGCGACAACCCAATCGTGGACCCCGAGACCCGAAATGTCTATCACGGCGGCAACTTCCACGGCGACTACATTTCGCTCGAGGAGGACAAGGTCAAAATCGCCCTCGTGAGGGTCGCGATGACCGCCGAGCGCCAGCTCAACTACCTCTTCCACGACCGCATCAACGGCATTCTGCCTCCTTTCCTGAACCTGGGGAAACTCGGGCTCAACTACGGAATGCAGGCCTGCCAGTTCACCGCCACTTCCACGACTGCCGAGTGCCAGACCCTCGCTATGCCGAACTATGTCCACAGCATCCCGAACAACAACGACAACCAGGACATCGTGAGTATGGGAACGAACACCGCGCTTCTCTGCGCCCAGGTCATCGAAAATGTATGGCAGGTTCTCGCAATCCAGTATATCGCTCTTGCTCAGGCTGTTGACTGTCTGAAAATCGCCGACTCTCTCTCTAAGGCAACCCGCCGCGTTTATGACGAAGTGCGCCGCATAGTCCCTCTGTTCATCGAGGACACTCCGTTCTACAAGGACATAGCAGCCGTGCAGAACTATTTGAAAACCAATCCGTTGAATTTAAAGTAAAAAGATATGGCACAGAAACCCTCAATTCCGAAGGGAACCCGCGACTTCGGCCCCGCTGAAATGGCCGGCCGCAACTACATTTTCGACACGGTCCGCAGCGTTTTCCGCACCTACGGCTACGCTCCGATAGAGACTCCGTCGATGGAAAATCTTTCCACCCTTATGGGCAAATACGGCGAGGAGGGCGACAAGCTCCTTTTCCGCATTCTGAACTCCGGCGAGGCCTTCAACGGCATCGATTTCTCTGAGTATGCCCACGAGGCCGCAGAGGGGGAGGATCCGGCGAAGGGACCGTACTACAACTGCAGGGCGCTTACCAACAAGGTGTGCGAGAAGGGCCTGAGGTATGACCTCACTGTGCCGTTCGCCCGCTTTGTGGTGCAGCACCAGAGCGAGATTTCCTTCCCGTTCAAGCGTTTCCAGATTCAGCCGGTGTGGAGGGCGGACCGCCCGCAGAAGGGCCGCTACAGGGAGTTTTACCAGTGCGACGCCGATGTAATAGGCTCAACTTCGCAACTTAACGAACTTGAACTCGTGCAGATTGTTGACCGCGTTTTCGGCCTTTTCGACATACGCGTCTGCATCAAAATCAACAACCGCAAGGTCCTCACGGGTCTTGCCGAGATCTGCGGCTTCCCGGACAAGGTTGTGGACATAACCGTCGCAATCGACAAAATAGACAAAATCGGTCTTGAGGCCGTTGAGGCCGAGATGAGGGAAAAGGGACTGAGCGAGAAGGCCATTTCCGTCATAGAGCCTGTGCTCACGCTGAGCGGAACTTCCGCCGAAAAGCTTTCTCTTATGAAGGGCCTTTTTGGTGGCGGCTCGGCTTCAGGAATCGTTTCAGAAACAGGTCTTAAAGGCATAGAGGAACTCGAAGAACTCTTCTCACTTATTGACGCTGCGGGGATTTCCCAGCAGGTGGAAATCGACCTTTCGCTCGCAAGGGGTCTTAACTACTACACGGGAGCGATTTTCGAGGTCAAGGCTCTCGATTTCGAGATAGGAAGCATCTGCGGGGGCGGCCGCTACGACAACCTCACAGGCATTTTCGGCCTTCCGGGGATGTCCGGAGTGGGCATTTCCTTTGGCGCCGACCGCATCTACGACGTTCTCAAGGGGCTGGACAAATTCCCGAAGGACGTGACGGGCGGGGCAACGCTTCTTTTTGCGAATATGGGACAGGATGAGCTTCGCTACATTCTTCCTGTTGCTAAGGCTCTTCGTGAAAGGGGAGTCGCCTGCGAAATCTACCCCGAAGCGGGCAAACTCAAAAAGCAGTTCGACTACGCTTCCCGCAAACAGATTCCGTTCCTCTCAATCTGCGGCGCGGACGAGGCCTCCGAGGGCAAAGTGAACCTGAAGAACCTCTCCACCGGCGAGCAGAGCAAGTTCGACAAAACAGACTTTGAGGGGATGCTCTCGTTTTTTGAA
>CAYNDY010000092.1:4435-7590 GCA_964396105.1 uncultured Muribaculaceae bacterium | reverse complement strand
AGCCTTCAGCGTGTCCGGCACAGCAACGAGACGGCCGTTCCCGGGGTTTTCGCGGGCTACAGTCGAGTCTTTATCCACAACGGCGTATGCCGCTCCCGCCTCAAGAGCGGCAAGAGCATACTCGTTCCCGTCAAAGTTTTCCCCTTTCAAAGCGAAGAACAGCTCTCCGCCGGAGATTTTCCGACTGTCGGTAGTTACCCGACCTCCGCAAGAAAGAAATATATTGTAAAGGCTATCTAAATTATCCATCATCTAAAACAATTAGTAAGTAAAAATGAAAAGACGCAGTGTTCGCGAAGCGGGCGCATCAGCGCCGTGCGAAGTCTTTGAAGGGAAGGAATGTGCTGATAGGGAAGATGAAGCACGACTTCCCCTACAGAGGGGACGGGAGGGGTGTATATAAAGGTGAGGATTTGGGCAAAACGCGTAACGCAGTAATCCGCTTATTTCTTTAAGCCCGTCCCGTAGAACCAAAGCCAGATTCTCCACGCGCCGTCTCATCCAGCGCCTCCGTCTCCTCCCACTCAACTCTCTCATAGCGCGCAACGACCATCTGAGCTATCCGCTCGCCGGGATTGATCACAAACTCCTTGTCGGAAAGGTTCACCAGAATCACGCAGATTTCGCCCCTGTAGTCGGCGTCAATCGTGCCGGGGGAATTGAGCACAGTGATTCCGTGTTTGGCGGCGAGTCCGCTGCGCGGGCGAACCTGAGCCTCCGTGCCCTCCGGAAGAGCGATTCGAAGCCCTGTCGGCACCATCACCCTCTGAAGCGGCGAGAGCGTAAGAGGAGCTTCGATGTTGGCCTTGAGGTCGACTCCGGCGGAGTTTTCCGTCGCGTATGCGGGGCAGGGCCAGGCCGAGCCGTTGATAATCTTGACTTTCATAATGTTCAACTTGTTTTGAGGTTCCGCCGGCAAACCTTCAGAAACCGATTCGCAGGGAAACCGCCGTGTGTGTCCAATTTTGTAAAAACACACAAAGTTAAGCAATCTTGGCCAATTTACAGCAGTTCCACATTTCTAACTTCAAGCCCGAGCTCGCTGACCATTGCGCAGACGCTTTCGTAAGAATTGTCAGATGAAATGAAAGTGTTCATAAGACTGATGATGGAATTCGTTTTCATATCTCTAAAATTTTGCAGTTCAAACATTTACCTTCAAAGTCCCAGCCTCCTCCGAAGCCACTGTCCTTTGAATTATGCTGCAAAATTAAAGTGAGCTTGTGCAAAACCACTACACAAGCTCACTTTTTTTCAAAAAAAACGAAGTAATCCGCCTTTTAGGACAATCCGGATTATTCGTCGAAGTCGCTCACTCCCTTCCCAGGCTTCAAATTAACCAGCGCCTCAACAACATTCACGATATAGTCCCCGATCTTCTCGCACTCAACGATAAGGTCCATATAAACGGAACCGGTCGCATACTCATACCTACCCTCGTTCAGGTCGATTATATTCTGCTCCTTGAGAGTGTTGCGCATCGCATTGATGTCGGCCTCGGTGCGGAGAGTGCGGTCCAGGTCGGCGAAATTCTGTCCGTTCTCGGAAAGCGTCTCGGCCATCTGGCGGTATGCGGTCTCCACGAGGGAATACATCGAATTGAAATTGTTCACCATATCCTCGGTGAAATTGATGCGGTTCTCGCTCTTTCTCTGGAGGATACGCGCCATATTGTAGTAGCTGTCAGCGATGCTCTCAATCTCGGAAATCTCACGGAGCTTGGCCTGGATTGAGTGCTTTGACTCGTCGCTCAGCCTTCCGTCGGCCACCCTGCTGAGGTAGGAAGCAATCTCCACCTCCATATTGTCGCTTATGTTCTCATATTTCTGAACCCTCTGGAAAAGAGCTGTGAACTCTTCCGGAGTCGAAGTCCCGTCGAACATCTGGCGAATCATCTCGTGCATCCTGTAGGTGCGGTCGCTCATAAGGATAATCTCCTTGTGCGCCTGAAGGATGGAAAGCTCGGAAGTGGACATAAGTCCGCCGCTGATGAACTCCAGATGCGGTCTTCCGTCGTCCTCGGTCTCCTGAGCCTTAGCCTTGCGGGAAGGAATGAGAACCGTAACGGCCTTTACATAGAACTTCGTGAACCAGATCATTATCATTATGTTGATGACATTGAACACGGTATGGAACATCGAAAGTCCGAAGGATACATAGTACTGCATATTCCCGAAACTTGCGGCAAGAGCTGCATTTTCAGGGGTGGTAGTGTCAAGTTTTCCATCGACAAGCGCCGCGATGGTGGCAGGGTCCTGTTCGCCCGAATTGGCAAACGAGTAGAGAGCGTTAGGGTCTCCCACGCAACCCGTTGTAATCCAGGAGATAAGCTTCATATACGGACCGTAGAGCGCAAGTGCCCACACGGAGCCCAGCACATTGAACATCAGGTGTCCTGCGGCAGCCCTTTTTGCCATAACGTTTCCGGAAACGGATGCGATGATAGGAGTGATGCAGGTTCCGATGTTACCGCCCAGAACCAGAGCGGCGGCAAGGTCGAAGGTAATCCAGCCCTTGCTGCACATAATCAGCGCGATGGCGAAAGTGGCGCTGGAGGCCTGCACAATCATCGTCAGCACCATTCCGGCGAAGGCGAAAATGAGCACTGACCAGAAACCTTTGTCAGAGCAGCTCCTCAGAAAATCGAAGACCGCCGGATTGGACTTGAGGTCAGGCACGGAATTGTTCAGGTAGTCAAGTCCGAGGAAGAGGAGCGCAAAACCGATGAGGAACTCGCCCCAGTTCGTATAGACGGACTTTTTCATAAAAAGAAGCGGCACGCCGAACGCGAAAAGCGGAATGGCGAATGCCGCGATGTTGACCTTGAAGCCGAACAGGGAGATGATCCAGGCGGTGAAAGTGGTTCCGACGTTTGCGCCGAAGATGACCGCCATTGACTGCTGAAGCGAGATGAGACCCGCATTGACGAAGGAGACAATCATTGTCGTCGTAGCCGAAGATGACTGGACGAGCGCGGTAATGAAGATACCTGTCAGTGCCCCGACAAATTTGTTGTTAGTCATCAGGGCGAGAATGTCTCTCAGCTTGTTTCCGGCCGCTTTCTGCAGGCCTTCACTCATAAGTTTCATCCCATACAGGAACATCCCGACGGAGCCTATAAGGGTAAGAATTTCCAATAGACCGAAATTCATATT
>CAYNDY010000092.1:3006-4335 GCA_964396105.1 uncultured Muribaculaceae bacterium | reverse complement strand
TTTATATATATGGAAAGAAATATATATGGAAAGAATTCCTTTTTACGCCGCGAATTTACAACCCAAAAATAAAACTGGCAATAAAAATTGCACAGATATTTCATAAAAGTTAAAAATTCCTTAATTATTTCCGGGTTATGGGATGAATTTCGTCAAGCCGCGGATATATTTTTGGAAAGAAATGAAAAGTGGGTTAAATTTGCAGGATTTTATAAACCTATAGGACAACAAACGATGGCAGAAAACAACACATTGCTTGAAAAAATCCTCGGATTGAGGGAGAAATATGAGTCGCTTCAGACCCAGCTTGCAGACCCGGATGTGATTTCGGATATGAAGAGATATGTGCAGCTGAACAAGGAATACAAGGAGCTTGCGCCCATAATCAAGGCCGGCGACGAGTACAAGAAGCTCATCGAGGCTTACGATATGGCAAAGCAGATTATAGCCGAGGAGAAAGACGAGGAACTCAGGGAGATGGCAAAGGAGGAGATTGCCTCCATCGAGCCGAAACTTCCCGAGATGGAAGAGAAAATCAAGCTTCTGCTCATTCCTGCCGACCCTCAAGACAGCAAGAACGCCATCCTTGAAATCAGGGGCGGTGCAGGCGGCGACGAGGCGGCCATTTTTGCGGGCGACCTTTTCCGTATGTACAGCAAATATTTCGAGCGCAGGGGCTGGAAGATGGAAATCAACAGCCAGTCTGAAGGCGCTGCGGGCGGATTCAAGGAAATCGTCGTGAAGGTAATCGGAGAGGGAGTTTACGGAGTGCTGAAATATGAGTCAGGAGTGCACCGAGTTCAGAGGGTGCCGCAGACCGAGACTCAGGGAAGGGTTCACACATCAGCAGCCTCCGTGGCAGTGCTTCCGGAAGCCGACGAGTTCGACATCGAGCTGAATATGAACGATATACGAAAGGACACCTTCTGTTCTTCAGGCCCTGGCGGACAGTCCGTGAACACCACCTATTCAGCCATCCGACTCACCCACATCCCTTCAGGAATCGTGGTGCAGTGCCAGGACGAGAAGTCCCAGCTCAAGAACTTCGACAAGGCTCTCGCCGAGCTCCGCACAAGGCTCTACAATATGGAGTACGAGAAGTACCTCAACGAGATTTCCGCCAAGAGAAAGACGATGGTTTCAACCGGAGACCGCTCCGCGAAAATCCGCACCTACAACTACCCGCAGTCCCGCGTGACCGACCACCGCATCAACTACACGATGTACAATCTGCCGGTCTTTATGGACGGCGACATCCAGGAAATGCTTGACCAGCTGCAGATTGCGGAGAATGCTGAGCGCCTGAAAGAAGCCGGCGAGTAAAAATTC
>CAYNDY010000092.1:0-2906 GCA_964396105.1 uncultured Muribaculaceae bacterium | reverse complement strand
GACAAACGGCGGTAGATTTTGTAGCCCGTAGCCGCGATGAGGATGCTCATCAGAGGACTCAGGATGTTGAAAAAGCAGTACGGCAAGTAGACCACCGTGGGGACTGAGAGTATCGTCGCCTGGGTCATTCCGCAGCTGCTCCACGGGAAAAGCGGAGAAGTGACCGTGGACGAATCCTCCACCGAGCGCCCCAGAAGGCGGCTTTCATAGCCCCGGCGCTCATATATATCCTTGAAAATGTCCGAAGTCAGGATGATGGAAAGGTACTGGTCCGAAACCACTCCGTTAAGCACGACTCCCGTGGCGACCGTAGAGCCCACGAGGCCTGTACGCGACTTTGACAGGGGAAGAATCAGCGAGGCAAGGTGATGGAGCATTCCGCTCGCCTTCATACACCCTCCGAAACACATCGCGCAGATGATGAGATAGACAGTGTTGAGCATTCCGAGCATTCCCCTGGAAGAAACGAGTTTGTTCACCTCCTCCACCCCGGTGTCCACCGAAACGGAGTCATAGATGGACTTCACGGTGCCGGAAAAAAGCGTTTCCGCGCGTCCCGCCTCGATTCCGAGCGCCCCCAGTGCCTGCTCCCCTATCTCCATAATTATGTGCGGCTGCAGAATAAGGGAAGAGGCCGCCGCCATCAGCATCGACAGCCCGAGTACAATCAGAGCCGGCAATTTCAGCGCAATCAGAACTCCAGTAACAAGCGGCACCACAAGTGTCCAGGGCGTTATGTTGAATTTGGAGGCGAGCGTCTGGGTATATACCGTAATCTGCGCCGAGTCGCTCCCCGAGTGCATAAATCCGAGCGCCAGAAATATGACAAGGGTTATGACGAAAGATGGTACCGTCGTGATCATCAGGTACTTGATATGCCTAAAAAGCGGAGTGCCGGAAAGGGAGGATGCCATCACGGTGGTGTCCGAAAGTGGAGAGATTTTGTCGCCGAAATATGCCCCTGAAATGATGGCTCCGGCAATCATCCCGTCGCTGAAGCCCTGGGCCTTGCCGATTCCCAGAAGCGCCACCCCGATTGTCGCAATCGTTGTCCACGAACTTCCGATCATAACCGAGACTATCGCGCATATAAGGCAGGCTGTCAGCAGGAATATCTTAGGGGAAATGATTTTGACACCATAATATATAAGGGAAGGCACCGTTCCGCTCATTGTCCAGGTGCCGGAAATGCCTCCGATGAGAAAAAGGATGACTATTGCGGTGGTCACGTCGCCGATGTTCCCCTTAATCGCCTCCTCGAATTTCTCCCACGGCGTTTTGAAAAGCCACATTGCCAGAAACACGCAGACCCCTGCGGAGAAAAGCAGCGAGACCTGACTCGCGCCCAGGATGGCGTCGCTTCCGAAAATGCTGATATTCAGAGCCAGAAGGGCAATGAGGATGACTATGGGCACCAAAGAGATGAGGGTTCTTATCAGCGAGGCTTTCTTCATATCCAATTTTTTAAGCCGCAAAAATACCCACGATTTACCGTAGGACAAAATTTATTTCATCCCGGGCAGCCGTCCCCACCCCAATTTCGTTTTTCCAAAAACGATTTTTACTCCAAATTTCGTTTTTCTAAAAACGGATTTCAGTCCCATTTTCGTTTTTCCAAAAACGATTTTTACCCCAAAATTCGTTTTTCTAAAAATGAATTTATATATTTGCCCCGAATTAGAAAAAGTCTCGACAATATATGGAAACTTCAGACATTCAACCGCTTGTAGAATTTTATCACAGCCGTCTCAGTCAAGTCAGCCTCAAGTTTAAGCGCTATCTTTACGGGCAGATAAACTGGGACGCAAGAGTAATAGGAATCAGAGGGGAAAGAGGCGTTGGGAAAACCACTATGCTTCTTCAGAGAATAAAGGAAAAATACCGCAATCCCGATGAGGTAATCTACATTTCTCTGGACCACTACTGGTTCAGGAGCCATACGCTGGGAGAACTGGTCGGATTCCTATATAAAAGCGGGATCAGCGAGTTCTACATCGACGAGGTGCACAAATATGAAGGTTGGAGCGGGATTCTGAAAAACCTCTACGACCAATATCCCGGGCTGAGGATAATTTATACCGGATCTTCAATGCTGAAAATGGGCGAATCCGCTGCAGATATGGCCCGCAGGCAGACTCTGTATCTTCTGAGGGGAATGTCGTTCAGGGAATTTCTTGACTATGAAGGCATCCTCCGTCAGAGTCCTCTCAAGTTGGAAGAAATTCTGAAGCGCCACAGCGAAATCGCAATCGACATTGTTCCAAAGACAAAGATTCTCAAGGAGTTCGGCAACTATCTCAAATATGGTTACTACCCGTTCCATACTGATGCGGGGACGGATTTTCTCCCGCGCCTTCAGAGCGTTGTCAACCTTGTGATTGAAAGCGACCTCCCGGCTGTGGAAAAAGTTTCCTACCAGACAGTGGAGAAATGCAAGAAGCTCCTGATGATAATCGCCGAGAATGTTCCCCTGCAGCCGAATATGGAGAAACTAGCGACCTCGATGAGCACGACAAGGAACACCCTGCTGAACCTTCTCTACCATCTGGACGAAGCCGAAATCCTTGAGCTTTTGACAGTTGAACTGAAGAATTACAAAAGGCTTGTGAACCCGGAGAAAATCTATCTGGGCAACACCAATCTTATGTGGGCATTCTCCCCGAGCGGAAATGTCGGCACGATGAGAGAAACCTTCTTCGCCAACCAGCTTTCGACCGGCCACACCGTCCAGATGCCCCCAAAAGGAGACTTCCTTGTGGACGGAAAATGGCTTTTCGAAGTCGGCGGCCCCGACAAGGATTTTTCACAGATAGCCTCAATTCCCGAGAGCTACCTCGCCGTCGACGGGGCAGAAACAGGCTACGGCAACCGCATCCCGCTCTGGATGTTCGGAATGATGTATTAGA
>CAYNDY010000091.1:0-7688 GCA_964396105.1 uncultured Muribaculaceae bacterium | reverse complement strand
CGCGAAGACGAAATCTGAAAATCCAAATAATGGACGCGCTTGCTGCGTTACGCTCCTCGTCGAAATCCTCACAACCGACAGGTTGCTGCGGTTTCGACTTCGTCGCAAGCCTTGCAATCACATCCCTTATTTGAATTTTCCTTCGTTATACTCTCCTGTTATTCACACTGGATTTCCTGGAAGTACTCGGGACGGTGGTAGTCCGGAGCGGGAGCCTGGATGGGCGCCCAGGTAATGTAGTGCGGAGTGGAGAGGCCGTCGCCGCACTTGTAGAAATTGCCTCGGAGCTGCGCCCCCTTCCACGAAGTGAGTTCGCCCGCAAACAGCGCGGCGCACGGAATCGCCACCCTGAGCCTCCACACATTGTCTCCCTTCACCTCACTGAAAGCCTGGCGCGGATAGGTTGAAGCGCGAAGAACAGCCCCGAGTGCCTCCGCTGAGGCGTGAACAGGGTCCATCCTGCCGGTGCGGCGGGACATACAGAGAGTTCCGATGGCGTTCCACTCGAAATTATAATAGTACGGCGCATCTGAGAGAGGCTGGAGGAAAAACTCCACGCAGCTGTCCCTGTACACATCCTTTCCGTCGCGGGTTTCAAGCGCCGCGGTTGCCCCCTCGCGAACATCGTACTGAAGGAAGAGGTATTCGTCGTTGTGGAAAAGGCGGAAGGAGACCTCCGGGCAGAGCGGATACTCAGCCTTCCAGTTAAGCGTATCTATCTTATTTTCAGAAAGTTCAGAGAAAATTCCGTCATTTTTCAAAAGGCTCGCGGCATCCTCGCCCAAGCCCCGCCTTGCAACTGTCAGTGTCATATTAAAAGACTATTTCTAGATCGCTCCACTATATAAATCTTGAACAGGGAAAACTAAATCCCAATTCTTGCCCCAAACAACATTACCCATCTCAACCTTGAACTTTTTGAATTTCTTCTCGTCAAGGTAAGAATTATACTGGATATGGGGATTCTTCTTAATATATTCCCCAACATTCACTATCCGTGTAGCTCCGTCTGAAAAAAAAATTTCAACACTTAATGGAGCCACATATTTCGCAGAAACTACAGAAAGTGCCATAATTATAGTTTTTTAGTTATTTTCGTTGAACGTACAGCCTTCTTCAGAATAAAAAAGTTTACCCATTTTTCTATTATATTCTTGTGATATTTCCTTATAAATTCTTCTGCTGTAGAAGCATCTTTCTCAGAAAGAGGCTCCCTGCCGGATGAATAAAACCGAAATATTCAAATATCTTAGGCATACGTTATATACTTACAAATCAATACTTTTACTTCGCAAATTTAGAAAAGATTTTGCAAAATCCCATATTTTAAAGATTAGTGAGGGCGATGGCTGCGGCGGCTTCGACAATCACCGGAGTGCGGAGCGCGAAACAGCAGTCGTGCCGGCCCCGGGCGGAAAGCGTTGTCATCTTTCCGGCGGCAAAATCCCAGGTCCGCTGCTCGCGTGAGATGGTCGAAGTGGGCTTGAACGCCACTCTGAAAAGCAGAGGCGCCCCGTTGGTGAGCCCGCCGTTCACGCCGCCCGCGCCGTTTTTGAGCAGCCGCCCGCCCTTGCCGAACGGGTCGTTATGCTCCGAGCCCCTCATATCCGAAGCGGCGAATCCGTCGCCGAACTCCACTCCGCGAACTCCCGGGATGGAAAACACCGCGTGGGACACTACCGACTCCACCGAGTCGAAATACGGCTCTCCCACCCCCACCGGAAGCCCCTCAACGCTGCATTCCACCACTCCACCGAGCGAATCTCCGTCCCGCATAGCGCTTTCCAAAAGGCTCGGCCATTCGTTTTCGAACGCCGACCCGCCAAGTTTTACAAGAGCGGCTTCAAACTTAACTGCAGGCCATTTCTGCTGCAGAATTTTCTTCGCCACGACCCCTGCTGCGACAAGCGAAAGAGTCATCCTGCCGGAGAAAATCCCGCCGCCCGTAAAAGGCGGAAAATCCTTCGCGCCCTCCACCCCGTAGCGGGAAGGATGGGTCACGAAATCAATGTGGCCGGGGCGCGGAACGCTCTCGAACTGCGAGTAGTCCCCGGGGCGTGTGTTGGAGTTAATGAACTCTATTCTAAGCGGCTCCCCCGTGGTTTTCCCGTCAGAGACGCCCTCAGAAAGAATGGGCTTGTCCTCCTCTTTCCGGGCGGTTGTGCCCTTCTCGCCGGGTCTTCTGCGGTCAATATCCTTTCTGAAGTCATCCACGCTCAAGGAAAGCCCCGCCGGGACGCCCTCCAGAATGGCCCCGAGCCTCTCCTCGTGCGAGCCGCCGAAAACGGTCACCTTAAACTTATCTCCAAAACTGTTGTGCATATCGTCTTGCAAACTTCTAAATTTTCGCTTTCGCTGTCATCCTGCAATATGCCTGACGGCACATTCCTACCAAGTCCCAGGCCTATAAGCCTACTCCCTAACGACTGCCTCGGCAAAAACATCGTCAAAAAGAGGGAACGACTTGGCGACGCACTCCACATCGTCAATTTCCACAGGCGAGTCGGCCCCGAGCGCAGCCACGCGAAGCGCCATCACCATACGGTGGTCGTGGTGCGAAGTGAACTTTCCGCCCCTAAGAAGCTTTCCGTTGAGAAGTCTCCACTCCAGTGAATGTCCCTCGACAATGAGCGCATCCTCCTCCGGCTCAATCCTCACCTCTACGCCCATCGCCCCGAGCATCTCCACGATAGCCTCAGCCCTGTCGCTTTCCTTGTTGCGAAGGCGGCTCACCCCGTAGATGCGGCTCTCGCCCTGACAGAACGCGGCAAGAACGCTCACCACAGGAAACAGGTCCGGGCAGTGGGAAGCGTCGGCCTCAACGGCAAGAAGAGGCGACTTCTGGACGTGAATTTCGCCCTTTTCACCGTCAAGCTGGGTTATGCTCGCCCCGGCAGCCATCAGGATGTCCATAATGGCGATGTCCGCCTGAAGCGAAGTCGTGTCCAGACCGTCTATGCAGGCCTTTCCGAAAATCGCTCCGGCGGCAAGCAGCGGCACGGCAGAGCTCCAGTCGCCTTCAAGGTCGATGTCGGCGGCAGTATATTTTTGTTCCGGACGGATCTTGAAAATCATCTCTGTGCAGAGCGACCAGTCCCCGTCTGATTCCATAAAATCGCGGTCCCCGAGCATCTCGTTGGAGACTTTCACCCCGAATTTCTTCAGAACTTCGGTCGTCATAAAAGTGTATGGAATGCTCTTGGGATTCTCCACGAGAAGGGTCATATTCTTCCCAACGAGCGGCATAGCCATCAAAAGTCCAGATATGAGCTGGGAACCGTTCTCGCCGCTCACCTCGGTCTTTAGGTTCGTCAAATGTCCGCTCACCGAAACCGGAACTTTCTCCCCTTCGGAAGAAACGCTCACCCCGAACTCGCCCATAATTTCCTGCACTCCGGCAAGCCTGCGCCCCGAGAGGGTCTTTTCTCCATTTATTGTAACAGTCTGACCGGCAGATAGTTCCGCAGAAAGCGGGATCATAAGCCGGGCAAGAAGTCCGGACTCTCCCACATTAAGATTTTTAAGCTCAGGAAGGCAGCCTTCGCTCGCCCCGATGCCATCTATGACAAGGTTAACCTCATCCCCGGCAGCCTCTTTCGTAACCTTCGCTCCGAGAGCCTCGGCGAGGGAGATCGCAGCCTCAGAGTCAGCGCAAGGGGTGTAGTTGCGAAGCCGGGACTCCCCTTCGGCAAGAGACGCCGCAATGATTGCCCTCTGGGCATAACTCTTTGATGCAGGGACAATTGCGTCAGCATCGAAATAAGGAACGCCCTCATATATTTTCGCTTCCATCTCCCCCGCGGTCATCTGCCCCGGAGCCGCAGAGTCTTCCGCGCTGAGGCAGGCGTAGGTGAACGGAGCGCCCTTTTTAAGGCAGTCTATACGCGAACTTCGTCCCATTTCTCCCATACAGAAAGCGATCAGGCGGCCTTCTGTGGTCTTAGGTGCGGTGACCTGAGTGCGTCCGGTCTGAGGAGGAGTGAGGCAGGAGGGGTCGTCATAAAGAGCGAGCACTCTCTCCACATCTGCCTCAGAGGTTGCCGTGGTGGCGATTTTCACGATGTCAGCTCCGTGCCATACGCATTTTTCCACAATAGCCTTCAGCGCTTCTGCGGAGTCGGTGCCCCTAAAATCGTGGAAGGAGCGGATAAGCAGCGCCCCGTTGTCCTCGCAGGCGGCTTTCACCCTTTTCACCATCTCCTTGGGCGCCTCAATTTCAAGGTCGGCGTAGGATGCCCCCGCCTTTATGGCCGCGATGAGCCGTTTTTCGCAGATTGAGGCGACGGCCACAGGGGTCTTGTCCGGATTCTGGGCCGCAGTGTCCGCAATTCTGCAGGTTGCGACGAGTGCGATGTCCGAAGAGGAGAAAAGTTCGTCAATCTCGTCCTCGCTCAGGTTGCACCTGTCAAGACGCACCTCCGCCATCGCGCACTCGTCAAGAGCGGCATAAATCTCATCCAGATTCTTATTCTGTAAAACTGTACAAATCATATAGTTATATTTCTTTATTCGAGTTTATTTAACACGCTCCTTATCACCTCTCAAATCCACACGCCCCAAGGTCAGGGGAAAGTTGCACAATCTTTACGCTCCCGACCTCAACAGGAAGAACAAAATTGATTTTCCCGCCGTCAGCTTTCTTGTCCTGAGCCATAGCCCCGGAAAGGGCCTCCGGAGGATATGGGCATTCAGTCGGCAGCCCCACCGCCTTAAAATCAGCCTCCAGGCGTGCTGCAAGTCCTTTTTCGCAAAGGCCAATATTCTCGGAAAGCCGCGCCGCCATCACCGTTCCCACGGCGACAGCGTCCCCGTGCGACCACTCCCCCGATGAAAGGCTCTCAATTGCGTGCGCAAATGTATGTCCGAGATTAAGAACCCGTCTCAGGCCGTGCTCTTCCGGGTCCCTCTCCACGATTTCCGCCTTTATCAGAGCGGCCCGCCTCGAAAGCAGCCCGAGTCTTTTAAAAAACTCGCCCTGGCTCATCGGGGCGCCATTCGCCGGAGCTTCGGAGCGCGTTCCCGCAAAGCTCGAAAACAGTTCCACCGCCTCGGTGTATGCCTCGGCATCGGCGATTATGAAGGTCTTGATAAGCTCAGCAGCCCCCTCCAGAAGTATCTCCCGAGGAAGTGTCGAAAGGAAGGAAGGGCAGATGTAGGTGAACTCGCTCTGGCGGATGACTCCCACCATATTCTTGAGCCCCCCGAAATTGACTCCGTTTTTCCCGCCGATTGCAGCGTCCACCTGGGAGAGCAGCGTTGTGGGCACAAAGCCGAACGGGATGCCCCGCTTATAGACTGAAGCGGCAAAGCCAGCGATGTCGGTGGTGATTCCGCCGCCCACGGCAAGAAGGAAGGCCCCGCGGGAAAGCCCGGCTTCAAGCATAGCGGAAATTATCCCCTCCACGGTCTCGAGAGTCTTGTTTTTTTCGCTGGCCTGAAGCAGTTTCACGCCCTTGAGCCGTTCTCCGAGGGCATCGGCAAGGGTTTTCCCCGTCCCATACCAGAGATTGGTGTCGCAGACAAGGAAAATCTCCGCCCGCCCCTCCAGCAGAGGCCGAAGTCCCGAAAGGTCCTCACCCCAATGTATTCTGTCCTTTATGTTTATGTTGTCGTTCATAAAATTCGTTTGAAATTTCCTCAAGGACTCGAAGTTCTCATCTTCCTGAGGCCGCCCCCAAGTCCAAAAGTGCAAATTTACCATTTTTATTCAGATTGTCCCCCTGCAGAGCAGGCGGATTTTGCGCATTGCAAAGTTTTTCCTACCTTTGCAGTCCTTTTGAGAAAAGGAGTCTATCGGCGCGAAGGCTTCAAAGAGGGGCAAGCCCCAAGAGCCTCGCGGACACAGTTTGCCCGGATGGCGGAATCGGTAGACGCGCTGGTCTCAAACACCAGTGCCGCAAGGCGTGCCGGTTCGACCCCGGCTCCGGGTACGAAAAAAAGACGTCTCGTGACGTCTTTTTTTGTACCCGGAGCCTTTATACACCCCCCAGCCCCCTCTGCAGGGGGAGTGGCGCTCCGTCTTCCCTATCAACGCAAGCCTCTCCCTTCAAAGACTTCGCGCGGCGCTGTAGCGCCCTTTTACCCACGCAGCATCTGCTTTTTTTGTACCCGGGAGCCGGGGGAAGCTACTCTATTCGTCTTGTCAGAAAGACAGGCTGCACAAGTCCTGGCCGAGGCGATGAAGAGCGTTCTGAATTTTCTCCGCCTGTTTCCTGCGAGGCTTCGACTTTCCGTGCGCATACGCCCACATCTGCTTGGGGTTGATTCCCGCCATTCTGCCTATACCGGTAGGGGTCATTATCCCGTCGTAATAGTTCATAAGCGACGGTACATCAATCTGATACTCAAACTCATAGTCCTCATCCAGCCATTCGGGCCAGCACCCGGCCTCCTCCTTACCGATTTCTTTTGTCAGCCTGATGGTCTCCATCATCTCGGCCTTCGCCTCCTCTACGCTTTCACCGCCCCCGAAAAACATCGGAGAGTCAACGCAACTTGCGCTGTAGAACCCGTCCTTAGCCCGTTCAATAATAACTTTCACCTTTCTCATAATCCCATTTCTCCTTTAATTTTCAAGAACAGCCCCAATTTAATCTCTTTACTCCCGTGATTCGGGACAGGATAGGTCACATTGCCTTTTTTGTAAATGATGTGGCTACCGCTCTGCCGGACAGCCACCCATCCACTCCGCCGAATCAACCTGTGCAATTCTGAATATTTCATTTAGCCTCGCAAAATTATAGATTATTTTCTATTATTACAACAAAATAGTATACATTTTTCTATTATTAATACCACACTGTTGCAACGGAGGTAAAGATAGAGGCTGAGGGAGCGAAGAGGCATCAAAAAAAAGAAAAATCTTTTTCGATATTTTTTAATCCGCGTATAAAAAAGATATAAAACAACGCCTCCAGGCATCCCGGAGGCATTTTCAGTTGACGACAAATTGTAGTCAACTCATTCGACTCTTTCTTGATACGGATCTTAAGTACACTCCAGTACTTTCGAGGTTCCGGGCTGTCAGTCAGCACAGCCACGACATCCTCGACAGATAATATGGTAATGCTATCACATAGATACTACTGATGTTCGGTTTCCAAAAGTATTCGTCATTTCTGTCGGGAAGCGGGAGGAAACCTCGGTAAAAATTATTACCTTTGAAGTTGTTCTTTTATTGACACTGAAACGATCTGAAATATGAATATTAGACTCTCCCGTTTTATCGCCCTTGCCTGCTTGGCAGCACTGATTCTCGCGTCCTGCAGCCGCGAAAAGACTCAGGTGGCGGGGCATTTTGAGGCCTCGGACGGCTTCCGCCTGCCCTATCAGATGTCTGTCCCGGCAAAATCGCTGTTCAGAAAATCCAGTCCGCTTCTTATTTTTCTCCACGGAGCCGGGGAGCGCGGCAGCGACAATGCCTCACAGCTCATCCACGGAGGCGAACTTCTGATGCACTCGCCTGAGCTTCAGAACGTCATTGTCCTTGCACCACAGTGCCCCGAGGACAGCTACTGGGTGGACATCGTCCGTCCGACCACTCCCGAAGAATGCGAGTGGAGGACTTTCCCGCAGAGCGCCGAGATGACGCCTCCGCTGCGGGCAGTGAAGGAAATGGTCGACTCGCTGATTGCAACCGGAACGGTGGATCAGAACCGGATCTACTGCACCGGGCTCTCGATGGGAGG
>CAYNDY010000090.1:0-7777 GCA_964396105.1 uncultured Muribaculaceae bacterium | reverse complement strand
CTATCATCAGGGAACCGGCTATGTAACAGTGCGTTATCTGAACGATCTGAACTCGCTGTGGATTTTCGACAGAATGGGCGCCGGGGAGATTTACTCCCCCGAGCAGAGGTTCGTTCTCTACGATTTCATCTACCGCCGCCGCCCGGACGGACAGGTGCTGCCCGCAGGGGATGTAAACCCCGCAAAGAGAACGAATCCGCAGTCATACGCTATGCCGGCGATGCTTGCGGCAAGTTACTGGAAAGACCCGCTTCTAATGTATGAATATGAGCGGAAGCCGAGCGTCGAGACCCACATGCTCATCCTCGAACTGCTCTGGAGAGACTTCTCTCTGAAGGGGAAATCGCCCGAGGGACTGCCGCTTTCAAGGTACAGCGGGACACCATTCGGATGGATGATTGCAAGAACAGGCTGGGACGGAGACTGCGCGATGGCCGAGATGAAGATAAACGAGCATTATTTCGGCAACCACCAGCACCTTGACGCCGGCACATTCCAGATTTACTACCGGGGGCCCCTTGCCATCGACTCAGGCTCATATCAGGGCTCTTCCGGAGGCTACAACAGCCCCCACAACAAGAACTACTTCAAGAGGACAATCGCCCACAACTCCCTGCTTGTGTATGACCCTGAGGAGAAATTCGCCTGCTGGAACTACGGCGGGGCGGACAAGACTGAGTTCGCACGGAATGACGGCGGGCAGAGGATGCCCGGGGACAGATGGGAGAGCTGCAGGAGCTTTGAGGATCTTCTGAGCGAAGAATACACCGTCGGAGAAGTTCTCGCCCACGGCTTCGGACCGGACGCCCAACGGCCGGAGTGGACTCTGCTTCAGGGAGACATTTCAAAGGCCTACAGCAGCAAGGTTGAATGTGCGAGGAGAAGTTTCGTGTTTCTGAATATGAGGGAAGACTCGGAAGATGTCCCCGCAGCAATGGTTATTTTCGACAGAGTCAAGTCCTCGGACCCGTCGTTCAGGAAGTTCTGGCTGCTCCACAGCATTGAGGAGCCTCAACTCGGAGACTCAGAGTTCACTGTCTGCAGGACCCGTGACGGGGACAGCGGCCGCCTTCTCTGCTCCGTCCTTCTGCCCGAAAAGGATAATCTTTCGCTTTCCAAAGTAGGAGGCCCCGGCAAGGAATTTTATGTTTTCGGAGAGAACTATCCGAATTTCGCGACCACCCGCCCGGACCCGTGCAACGAGAGAGGTGCGTGGAGAGTGGAACTGAGCCCGGTGGAGCCACGGCAGGAAGACTGCTTCCTCAATGTGATTCAGGTCTCCGACAGAAGCATTAAGAAAAACCTTCCGGTCTCAAGGATTTCCGGAGAGAAAGCGGAAGGGGCGATTGTGGGAGAGAGAGCCGTCGTGTTCAGCAGCGACTGCGGAAGAACATCCGAGGGCTACAGTTTCGAGATTTCGTCGCAGCAGGCAAAAAAGCACAAGTGCAAAAAATTCAGCCTTCTTCTTTCAGGTCTTGAAAGCGGAGAATGGATCGTTGCAAAGGGAGGAAAATCCATAGGAAAGTTCTCGGTGAACGAGTCCTCGGGAACAATCTACATCCAGAACGCCGGCTCCGGCAAATATTCAATCACACGCGCCCTATGACTTCAGATATGTCCCCCGCAGGAATAAGAAAGATATCTGTCCTTGCCCAAGTTGGCAAGGCTTCATCGCTTCTGGCTCTGGTCGGTATTGCTTCAGGATGCTCCGGGAAGGCGCAGAAACCCTTGCGGCCGAACATTCTGCTCATCGTGGCGGATGACCTAGGACTTGGAGATGTTAGCTGCTACGGCTCCGAGACGATTCGCACTCCACACATAGACTCGCTCGCCGATGCCGGGCTGAGGTTTCAGAACTGCTACGCGACTTCCGCCACTTCGACGCCGAGCCGCTATGCCCTCTTTACCGGGATGTACCCCTGGCGGAACTCCGATGCGAAAATTCTCCCGGGGGACGCTCCCCTGCTGATTGACCCTTCGGCGCCGACCCTTCCAAAGATGATGCAGGAGGAGGGTTATGCCACCGCTGCTGTCGGGAAATGGCATCTCGGGATGGGATACGGAAAACTGGACTGGAACCGGGAGATTGCCCCTTCGGGAAATACCGTCGGATTCGATTACACAAACCTGATTCCGGCAACCGTCGACAGGGTTCCTACCGTCTATGTCGAGAACGGGAAGGTTGTGGGACTCGAAAGCGACGACCCGCTGCTTGTTGACTATGAGCGGAATTTCGAGGGAGAGCCGACGGCGCTGACCAATCCGGAGATGATGGAGATGAAGTGGCTGCACGGGCATCAGGGAACAATCGTTAACGGCATTCCCCGAATCGGGTATATGAAAGGCGGACACGCCGCGAGATGGGACGATGCGACTATGGCGGATTATTTCCTTTCGAAAGCCACAGCCTTCATTGAGGTTCACAAAGGGGAGCCGTTCTTCCTCTATTACGGACTGCACGAGCCACACGTGCCGAGAGTCCCTGCAGAGCGGTTTGAGGGAGCGAGCGGGCTCGGATGCAGGGGGGATGCGGTCGTCGAAGCGGACTGGTGCGTGGGGCAGGTCATAGCGAAGCTCCGTTCGCTCGGTCTGCTTGAGAACACCCTTATCATCATCACCTCGGACAACGGAGCGGTGCTTCAGGACGGGTATGACGACGGAGCCGAGGAAATCGCGACTGCCAAAGGCCACGACCCCGACAACGGGCTGAGGGGCGGAAAATACAGCCTCTATGACGCCGGGACACATATTCCGTTCATCGTCTATTGGAAAGGGCACATCCGTCCCGCTGTCAGCCGGGCATATCTCTGCCAGATGGACCTTTTTGCAACGCTCGGGGAGCTGACAGGAGGGAAAGTGGCAGAAGGGCTTGACAGCGAGGCCCACACGGACGTGCTTCTGGGGCGCGAGCTGGAAGGCGGAAGGGAGGCACAGATTATCGAGGCACAGGGCCGCCTTGCCTATCGGAAGGGGCACTATGTTATGATTCCCGCCTACACCGGGGCGAAGGTGAACTCCACAGGGATTGAACTTGGGAACAATGCCGAGGACACGCTCTGGGACCTCGAGGCTGACCCCGCGCAGGGGGCTCCCGTGAATGACCCGGAGCGGCTGCGCAGTATGAAAGACGAGTTTCTCAGGCTGAGCGGGACGATTTACAGCGCCGACACCGCCGTTGACCCGCTGGAATAGAGTCTTGCGCGCAGATAACAGGAAAGGGAGATTGAATTTGCCGTTCAATCTCCCTTTTCCGTAAGAAACTTATATATATCCGCTTTTATCTCTGTGCACCGTACACCGTGCTCTTGGATTTGAAGATGCCCTTTGCTATGTTGAAATTTGCGGAGTCATCACCGAAATCAAAAATTGCGGAGGCGTCTGCAGGAACCTTGTTGTAAATTGTGCCCTTGTTAGTATTCTGACCCACCTTCATCCTCTGTGTCGGCACCGACCCTTCGGCGTAGATAGCGTAGTTGGAGACGAATTTTTCATAGAGCGTCTCATCCACATTGGTATTCGTTTCCTCTTTCACTATTCCTGTATATTTGGTATTGCAGTTAGTCGTATAATCCGTGAAATAGAACAGGTTGTTAGAGATGCTGCCGGCGACGAGGTCGTTCAGCTGGCAGTAGGCGTATGATGCCTGAGGATAGACATTTACGAATGTGTTGTGTGTAATCGTCACGGTGGAAACGGCCGACTTTCTGTTATGATAGAGACAGAAGCCCTGTACCGCACTGTCGGACCAGAAGACATTGTTGTCGAAGGTAAGTTCCGTCATCGTGTACTCATTGGCCTGCACCTGAAGCATATACACAGCCTTAGAAGAGTTTGCTTTCACATCGCAGTCCTTAACGACAAAGGAGTTCACATTCCTTGCCGATGACATATAACTGAGGTTCTTGTCTCCCACGATTTCGATGCTGCAGTCATTAAAGCCTATGCGTTGAATCACATTGTCTTTGGTATTGGAGAGTAGATAGCCTTCAGAAATGCCGTCAGTGCTGAGACTGACATTCTGGAACTCAACTATGTTGTTCGCTACTGTCTCAGTGGAAGTGAACTTCACCTGAGATGAAGCCGTAATCTTGGTTCTGCTGCCCTCGGTATTACCGACAACGATAAACGGAAGGGCGATTCCCTCTGTTGTTGGGAACTCGGCAACCGCGTCGGCATCGACGAAGTTAACGCCCCCCTTGAGCGTCTTGTCCGCGCTTGAGGCGCTGATGTAGTTGGCATTCGGATAGGAGGTCTTGTTTACGGTCACGCCCCCCACGGTGATGTCAAATCCTGCGGAGTAAAGCTCATAGCGGTCGGTCACTTTCTTGAGTTTGTCAGAAGGAATGGTTCCGAGAAGTCTGATGACATTGCGGCTTTTTCCCGTCTCGAACAGCTGCCCCGTGGTCTTGCAGGACTTCACGGTGCCGTCGGAATACTGAACATAAATCGTGATGCCGTTTGTGAAGGACTGCGGACGGGTGGTTGCGAAATAGTCGCAGTCTGACTTGAACGGCCCGTTTACCGTAATGCTCTTGCTGACGGAGGTGTAAGTACCCCCGTGAGAGCCCTCAAGAGTCACTGCGGATGCGGTGCAGGCCATATTCTCGCCGTTGTTCCCGACGAAAACGACCTTCGCCACATTTTCCGCATCGTCAAGGCGGAACTTAAGAAATGCGACAAGGGATTTGAAGGTAAAGTCGCGCTTGTCCGCCGTTGTGGAAGCGACGCAAACATTTGCCTTCGGGTCAAAGCTTCCGGCAGTGGCAGTCTGCACGGCAGGAACTGTGACGCCGGAAAGGGTCACGGTCTCTCCGCTGTTGAGCGTCACAGTAGCGTCTGCCGGATAAACTGCATAAAGGACCTCGTCTGAGAGGCTTGCAAGGCCGCTGAACTCGACCGCTGAGCCGGAGTCCGTGGTGGAGAAAGTCCGGTTGCCTGTGGAGACGCCGAGAACGCTGATGGACTCGGTTCCTGTCCAGACGATAGCTGGATAATTGTCGGAGTCAAACGCTGCCTTCACTACGGCCTCTGAGGAAGCTGAAACGGCCTCTGAGGAAACTGAAATTGTAATCGGGGAAAGGTCCGCCGCGGAGTTTTCCTGAAGATTTTCCTTCGCGCAGGAGGATGCCGCCATAGCTGCTACGGCGAGCAACAGAATCGTATTTTTTTTCATAATCCTCTGACTATTCAAAATATACTGTTCTGCTGTCCTCCTGCGGAGTTTCGAAGCTCGCGGCCATCCCCTCCTCGGTCAGGACCGCCTGAATCTCAAGTGCGGGGGCTACATATTCTGCCCCCCCCAATGTAATTGTTTGGTTTTTCATTATTTATAGATATTTTTACTTTTATCTCTGTGCTCCGTACACCGTGCTCTTGGATTTGAAGACGCCCTTTGCTATGTTGAAATTCGCGGAGTCATCCCCGAAATCAAAAATCTCGGATGCTTCTGCAGGAACCTTGTTGTAGATTGTGCCCGGGTTCGTATTCTGACCCACCTTCATCCTCTTATTCGGCACCGACCCTTCGGCGTAGATGGCGTAGTTGGAAACGAATGTCGCATAGAGAGTCTCATCCACATTGGTCTTCGTCTCCTCCTTCACTATGCCGGTATAGCTGGCGTTGCAGTTGGTCGTGTAGTCGGTGAAATAGAACAGGTTGTTTGAGATGCTGCCGGCGACGAGGTCGTTCAGCTGGCAGTAGGCGTATGATGCCGGAGGATAGACATTTACGAAAGTATTGTGGGTGATAGTCACGGTGGAAACGGCCGACTTTCTGTTATGGTAGAGACAGAAGCCCTTGACAGCGTCCTCGGACCAGAACACATTGTTGTCAAAGGTCAGTTCAGCCACCGTGCACTCATTTGCCTGCACCTGAAACATATACACTACCTTCGAAGAGTTTGCTTTCACATCGCAGTCCTTCACTACGAAGGAGTTTACATTCCTTGTGGAGAGCATATAACTCAGGTTCTTGTCTCCGACGATGTCAATGCGGCAGTCATTAAAGCCTATGCGCTGCATTGCGTTGTCGTTGATGTTGGAGAGCAGATAGCCTTCAGAGATGCCTTCTGTGCTGATGGTGACATTCTGGAACTCGACTATATTGTTCGCCACGGTCTCAGTGGAGGCGAACTTCACCTGAGCCGAAGCCGTGATCTTGGTCCTGCTGCCCTCGGTGTTGCCGGCAACGATAAACGGAAGGGCGATTTCCGCGGTCGGGAACTCGGCAACCGCGTCGGCATCGACGAAGTTAACTCCGGCCTTGAGAGTTTTGTCCGCGCTTGAGGCGCTGATGTAGTTGACACTCGGGTAGGTTGTCTTGTTCACGGTCACGCCGCCAACCGTCACGTCCTCTCCGTCGAGATACTTGCCGTACAGCCCCGGATAGGTCACAACGACTGAAGAAGATACCTGGACTCTTACCTTGCTTATTGAAGATATGCCGCTCTCTGAGATGGCAAGAAGGCAGACATCGGTCTTGCTGTCGGCGGAGAGGGCCTTGGTTTCCGCCGCAGGTGCCGTAATCGAGAGCACTGAGCCTTCAAGGGAAGCGGACCAGTTCTGCGGAGCTGTCACCATTACGGACTGCACGCCCACTGTCTCGACCGTGAAAGTCTTTGTCTCGCCGTATGCGAAGGTCACTATGTCTTCAGCGCCTTTGATTACGCAGGAGAAGCCTTTCACGATAAGAAGGGAGTAGGTCGAACCGTCCTGGAGCACGACCTCGAGTTTGTCGCCGTTCACGCTGACGCTCCTGAAATAGGAGTCGCCGGAGGAGGAGCCGCTCTCTGCGACGGCCTTCACCGGGTTGCCGTCCGCGTCCTTGACCTGGGAGTAGTTCTGCCCGTTGTCGTAGCTCACAGTCCAGTAGCCGGAAGCGTCAACGCCGAATTTAGGGGTGATTCCGTCAGAGCCTGCGGCCTTTACTTTATTCCCGGAGGCGAGGATATACTCGGGGCCATTGCCGTAGTCCACCGTCCAGTAGCCTTCCGAGTCAACGGAGACTATCGGCGCGTTTGCAATGCCTGTGCTGCCCTGGTTCAGGGTGATGACCTTGCCGTCGGAGAAGGTGATGGTGTAGACACCGTCTTTTTCCGTGACGCTGCTCACAGTTCCCCCCTCGACGAGTTTACTGACGGCCTCCACATTGGAGTTTATAGTTCCGAGATTCTTCTCGAGAGCGTCTATGCGGCTTTCCGCCGAGTCCAGCCGGTTCTCCAGTTTGGAGATGTCGGAGCAGGAGACACAAAGGCCTGCAAGCAGTATAGCCGAAAAAATTGCAGAAATGCGTTTCATAATTGTCTTATTATTATGTTGTTTTTTATTTCAATGCCGAGAGCCACGCCGGAAGCGCTCCGAGACGGGCCTTGAGCTGCTGTTCATAAAGTGATTCGGGGCTCACCGCCGCGCCGTTGCTTTCAAGGAGTTTCACCTGGGTCTCGTCGAAAGTCACCGCCTCGCCGTGGAATCCGACAATCACAGGAGGGAGGAACTTCCACCAGAGGCTGGAATGGTCCCAGAAAGTGAACGTCGTGCTCTGCGGAGTGAGGGAGCAGAAGTTCCAGATGACAAGGTCGTCAAGGTGGTTCGGCACCTGGGCCTGGTCGCCGCCCTGACGGAACTTCATCCAGCCTCCCTTGCAGCAGTCGATGAGCGTTGCGCGCGGCTGCGTGGCGTGGGCCTCGAAGCAGCTGTCACTACCCCAAGTATTGCGCCAAAGCACCGTTCCCATACTCTGTTTCGACACTCCGACCGCGTGATACTGCCCCGCCCCGACT
>CAYNDY010000089.1:0-7793 GCA_964396105.1 uncultured Muribaculaceae bacterium | reverse complement strand
TTGACTGCAGCAACAATAACCTTACGAGCATTGATTTGTCCAAGAACGCGAATCTGACAACAGTGGATCTTAGCGGGAACGCGAGTCTGAGCACACTGGTTCTTAACGGCAATGACAATCTCAGTAAGATTATAGGCCCTTCGCGCGAGAATATTCTTAGCTGGAGATTACCTCAGGACATCAACATTTTTTATCTTCAGGATGGTTCTCAACTTACTATTGACGACTCTCTTGTCGCCGAAATTGACGGCAAGACCTGGAAGCAGTTCAACCTCGGAGCAAGCGAGAGCAACCTTTACGGTTCCCGTTACACTTACGACAACGCGCAGACCGCCTGTCCGACCGGCTGGAGACTTCCGACCAAGGATGAACTCGAATCATTGTCCGCCAATTACTCTGATTGGACAACATACCTCGGAGTTAAGGGCCGTTGGTTCTCAGGAAGTCAGTCATATTCACAGACAGCTCCGGCGATATTTCTCCCTGAACTTTTTACTTACAGCTTCGGCAGATATTGGTCCTCTACGGATGCGGGGCAGGAGAGGATTGATGGGGAGGATGTGTTTAATATCTACTTCCTCTACATTGATCGTGCGAATGTGATCAATGATGATTATGGGAGTACTACGAACGAGTATTCAGTCCGCTGCCTCAAGGACTAGATTTTTGCAAGAATTGACAAAACGACAGAGCCATAACTCCGATTTCTTGGAGTTACGGCTCTGCTTTTTTTTCTCATTTGAGGGCGCTGTCGCTCTTTTTTACTAAATTTGCAGGTTGCATCTTTTTGTGGCCTGCGGAGGGGGCGTTAAACTGGCGGAAGCGGGCTGCAGAAGAGGAATTTACCTTTGGAATATGAAAAACAGTTTCAGAATAATTCTTGTCCTTCTTGCTGCGGGGATGCTTTGCAGCGGATGTGACTTTTTCCGCTCACTTGCAGGGCGGCCCACCAGTGAGGACATCGCAGCAAAACGCGCTCAAATAGAGGAGGTTGCAGCGAAGAGGGCTCAGGCGATGGCGGATTCCCTTCAGAATGTGAAGGCGGCTCAGAAGGCTCAGCGGGACTCCATCAGTGCAGCGCAGAGGCTCAGCGAACTTTCCGTAAACGTCATTTCACGCAGCTCTCTCGGAGGCGTTCTTGAGCCTTCGGAGAGGGAGGGGTACTGCATTGTCGTGGGATCTTTCAAGGAGAGGGCGAATGCCGAAAGGATGGCTCAGAAAGTTCAGGGGTATGGCTTCTCGCCGCTTATTCTTCATTTCCGGAACGGAATGTTTGCCGTCGGAGTCTGCTCCTGCGGCAAGATTTCTGAAATAGCTGCCGAGTTTGAAAAAGTTAAAAATGAAAAATTCTGTCCAAAGGATGCGTGGATTTTGTTCAACGACTAGTTCTCTGGCGCTACTTCTTTCTGTAGCGGCTTTTGGGGCGGGTGAGTTGCCCTCAGCCGCACAGTTTGTTCCCGACGCCCAGTATCAGGAACTCTACGACAGCGAGACCGCTGCCTCTCTCCGCACTCACATCAGAGTTCTCTCTTCCGCCGAAATGGAGGGCAGAGCGGCAGGCTCCGAGGGCGAAAAAGCGGCCGCGGACTATCTTGCCGGCGAACTTTCCGCCGCCGGGGTGGACCTTCTGGAACTCCCGCCGGGCAACTCTTTCGGCATCTGCGAGGGGAGCGACACGCTGACTTCCCGCAATGTCATCGGCTACATCCAGGGCAGCGACTCCAAACTTCGCGAGCACTACATCGTAATCGGTGCGCACCTTGACAACCTCGGCAGCGACACCTACACCCTTGACGGGCAGAAGGCCGAGCGGGTCTACTACGGGGCCAACGACAACGCCTCCGGAGTGGCGATGCTCATCGAACTCGGCAGGATGCTGGAAACCAATGCGTTTTCGCTCAAACGCTCCGTGCTTCTTGTGGGATTCGGGGCGTCAAACTCCTCCTACGCCGGAGCCTGGTATTTTCTCAACAGGGCTTTCAGCGACACCGACAAAATCGACGCGATGATAAATCTCGACTGCATCGGATGCGGAAGCGACGGCTTTTACGCCTTCACATCGTCGAACATGGATATGAACACCGTTCTGCGCTCCCTGGAGGGCGACCTGCTTCCGATTTTCCCGCAGCTCACCTCCGCCGAGGTCTATCCTTCCGACCACCGCGCCTTCTATGCGAAGGAAATCCCGTCCGTGTGCTTCTCCACCGGGAAATATCCCGAGCACGACACCCCTCGCGACACCGAGAGCATAATCGACTATCCTTCAATGGAAAGGATACTCGAATACCTCTATGACTTCTCCGTCCGGCTTGCAAACACGGGCGCCGCGCCGTCCTTCTCCAATGTCCCTGTGACAGTGAAGAGGGGCCCGTCCTACGACGACGTGATTCCTTACTACGAGTGCGACACCCGTCCGACCTTCCTCAACAGTTCCGACCCGCGCACCTTCCTTTCAAAGTGGGTCTATGCCTACCTCAAATACCCTGAGACGGCAGTCCGTGACGGGGTGCAGGGCACTGTAATGGTGGATTTTGTCATCGGCAAGGACGGAAAGGTTACGGATGTGAGGGTGGTTCGCGGAGTGAGCGAGGAGCTGGATGCCGAGGCGCTGAAGGTGGTTGAGGCTTCGCCGAAATGGAAACCGGCAAGGGTTGACGGCAACAAGGTCCGCTGCTCGATGACCGTCCCGGTCGAGTTCAGGCTCGAGAAGGGGGGCAAGGGCGGATTTGGTATCAACAATATCAGAGTTAAATAAATGTAACTTGGTCGCCACGGCATTCCCGGCAGGGAATGCACACTACAAAACATAGATGAAACAATAATATAAGGTATATATGGACTATAATTTTACAGAAATCGAAGCTAAATGGCAGGCCTATTGGGCTGCAAACCATACATTCAAGGCGCAGGCTGACCCGTCGAAGCCGAAATACTATGTCCTTGATATGTTCCCGTACCCTTCAGGCGCGGGTCTTCACGTGGGACACCCGCTCGGCTACATAGCCAGCGACATCTACAGCCGCTACAAGCGCCTCCGGGGATTCAATGTGCTCCACCCGATGGGTTATGATGCATTCGGACTTCCTGCCGAGCAGTATGCCATCCAGACTGGCCAGCACCCTGCGAAGACCACCGACGACAACATCCACCGTTACCGCGAGCAGCTCGACCGCATCGGCTTCTCATACGACTGGGACAGGGAGCTCCGCACCTGCGACCCTGAGTACTACAAGTGGACCCAGTGGGCGTTCCTCAAGATGTTCGGCTGCTGGTATGACGCCGCCGCCGACAAGGCACGCCCGATCGAGGAGCTTGTCGCAGCCTTCGAAAAGGGCGGAAGCGAGGCGGTTGACGCCGCCTGCTCAGAGCACGAGAGTTTCACCGCAGAGCAGTGGAAGGCTTTCAGCGAGAAGGAAAAGTCCGATATGCTGATGAACTACCGCATTGCCTATCAGGGAGAAACCTCTGTGAACTGGTGTCCGAAACTCGGCACCGTTCTCGCCAACGACGAGGTGAAGGAAGGCTACTCCGTGCGCGGAGGCCACCCTGTGGAGCAGAAGAAAATGACCCAGTGGCAGCTCAGGGTTTCAGCGTATGCCGGAAGGCTCCTGAGCGACCTTGAGGATCTCGACTGGACTGATTCACTGAAAGATATGCAGCGCAACTGGATTGGAAAAAGCCAGGGCTGCGAGATGGTTTTCAAAACCTATAACGGGGACTCGGAATATGACGTCACCATCTTCACCACCCGCGCCGACACCGTTTTCGGCGTGACCTTCCTCGTTCTCGCCCCTGAGAGCGACTGGGTGGAAAAACTCACCGCTCCGGAGCGCAAGGCCGAGGTGGAGGCCTATCTCGCCCAGGCCCGCAAAAAGACCGAACGCGAGCGCATTTCCCAGACCAAGACCGTTGCAGGCGTGTTCTCCGGCTCCTACGCCGTGAACCCTCTCACCGGGGAAAAAGTTCCTGTGTGGATTTCCGAATATGTGCTTGCAGGCTACGGAACAGGCGCGATTATGGCCGTTCCTGCCCACGACAGCCGCGACTATGCCTTCGCAAAGGCCTTCAATCTGCCGATTATCCCGCTCATCGAGGGCTGCGACGTCTCCACCGAGAGTTTCGACGCGAAGGAGGGAATTATGTGCAACTCCGGTTTCCTTAACGGAAAGAGTGTCAAGGAGGCCATTCCTGCCGCAATCGAGTATGTCGAGGCTCACGGCCTCGGCCACAGGAAAGTGAACTACAGGCTCCGCGACGCCATTTTCTCCCGTCAGAGATACTGGGGCGAGCCGTTCCCTATATGTTATAAGAACGGAATCCCTACCCCTATCCCGGAGGACAAGCTCCCGCTCACTCTCCCGGAGGTGGACAAGTACCTCCCGACCGAAAACGGAGAGCCGCCTCTTGCAAGGGCAAAAGACTGGAACTATGAGGGCAATCCGCTGGAAGTGAGCACAATGCCGGGATTTGCAGGCAGCAGCGCCTACTATCTCCGCTATATGGACCCGCACAACGGCGAGGCTCTCGTAGGGAAGGACGCCGACTCATACTGGCGCAACGTGGACCTTTACATCGGCGGCACAGAGCACGCAACGGGGCACCTCATCTACTCCCGTTTCTGGAACAAGTTCCTCTACGACCTCGGATATGTCTGCGAGAAGGAGCCGTTCCACAAGCTCATCAACCAGGGAATGATTCAGGGTCGCTCCAATTTCGTCTACAGAATCATCGGCACCAACACCTTCGTTTCCTACGGCCTTAAGGACCAGTATCAGACCACAGAAATCCACGTGGACGTGAACATAGTCAGCAACGACCGTCTCGACACAGAGGCCTTCAAGAGGTGGATGCCTGATTATGCGAATGCCGAGTTCATCCTCGAGAACGGGGAGTACATCTGCGGCTGGGCCATCGAGAAGATGAGCAAGTCCATGTTCAATGTCGTGAACCCGGATATGGTCTGCGACACTTACGGCGCTGACACTCTGAGACTTTACGAGATGTTCCTGGGCCCGCTGGAGCAGAGCAAGCCGTGGGACACCAAGGGAATCGACGGAGTGCACCGCTTCCTCAAGAAGGTCTGGAGGCTCTTCTACGACCGCGACGGCCTCATCCTTACGGACGAAAAGGCCACCCCTGCGGAGCTCAAGACCCTTCACAAACTCATCGGAAAGGTCACTTCCGACATCGAGGCGTTCTCCTACAACACCGCCGTTTCGGCCTTTATGATTGCCGTGAACGAGCTCACCGACCTTCACTGCAGCAAACGCGAAGTGCTTGAGCCTCTGATTATTATGCTCAGCCCGTTCGCACCTCACATCGCCGAGGAGCTCTGGAGGGCATCGGGCCACATCGACACGATTACCTACGCTCCGTGGCCGGAGTTTGACGAGTCGCTCACAGTGGAGAACAACTGCACCTACGCCGTTTCCTTCAATGGAAAGACGCGCTTCACCCTCGATCTTCCGAAGGCGATGCCTAAGGAAGAGGTTGAGGCAACCGTCCGTGCAAACGACCTCACTGCGAAATATGTCGGCGGCGGGAACATCGTGAAGGTGATTGTGGTGCCTGGAAAGATTGTGAACATCGTCGTAAAATAAGCGGTCGGCCGCATTTGACAGGCTTTCCCAAATCTTCATAAAATTGTCGGTAATCGATTATGCCTCAGATAGATAAAAACAAGGCTCTCAAAATCCTCTGGGATTATGTGGTGCTGAGCCTCGGCACGCTGGTTTACTGCGCCGCGTGGACTTCAATCCTGCTCCCGAACAAGATTGCGAGCGGGGGCCTCACCGGAGCCTGCGCCATCCTTCAGTATGCCACCGGCATACCTATGTCCTATTTCTTCTTCAGCATCAACGCGTTACTCATAATCCTGGGTTCGCTCATAATGGGAAAGGGATTCGGATTCAGGACCATTTACGTCTATCTGCTGTCCTCGTTCTTTTTCTACATTCTGCCTCATTTCGACCAGTGGATTTCCATTCCGCTGGACGAGAAGATGTTCGCGGCGCTTTTGGGAGGATTCCTTGAGGCGTTCGGCATCAGCTTCGTTCTGAACAGGGGCGGAAGCACGGGGGGAACGGACATCATTGCGGTGTGTATCAACAAGTTCTGGCCCATTTCGCTGGGGAAAGTCTATCTGTGCGCGGACCTTTTCATAATCTTCACGGTAGTTTTCCTTCCTGATATGGGCGTGCCGGATGTTCTGTACGGCTACCTTGCGATGATTGCCTTCTCCTTCGGTGTGGATTATTTCACTCTCGGACCGAAATCCACCGTGCAGGTGCTCATATTCTCGAAAAAATATGAGGAGATTGCGGACGCTCTCATCAAGATGGACCGCGGGGTGACGGCGCTTAATTCCGTGGGCTGGTACAGCGGGCAGGACAGCAAGGTGCTTCTCGTTATAGTCCGCAAGTCCAACTATCAGGAGGTCGTGAATCTTGTCAAGTCGTTGGACGACAAGGCTTTCGTTTCGGTTTCGAAGGCTTCTAGCGTCTTCGGCGAGGGCTTCGAGGAGATTAAGTCGGGCGTGAAACCGAAGAAAGGAACCTGGAGGCTCTGGCGAAAGAAGAAGGCTGCTGAAGAGTCTCAGCCCGGGGAAAATGCCCAGGCAAAGAGCATCGATGCTCCAGCGGAAGAATAATAGTTGTGCCTAATGTGGAGCTAAAGTTTCGCAAGTGCGAAACTTTATAAGGGCTTCTGCCCGCCGGCCCAGGGGGCCGTAAAAAATCCCCCTGACAGGGGGTGCAGGGGGTTCAGATAAAAAATGCGGGAGGGCTTGTGTGAGAAAAAGTGCGTGGGATTTGAGAGTTTGATTAGAGGGAGGAGGGTTATATAGAAATAAGTTAGATACTTGCGAAAGTTAAATAGTAGTGTGAAATGACAATAAGTTTGAAAAAAGAAAGCAGGGGCTGGAGGATATTCAAGGAATACGGAATTATGTCCCTGGGCCTGCTTGTTTATGCGTTCGGATGGACTACGTTCCTTCTTTCGAGCAACCTTGTGGGCGGCGGAGTTTCGGGTATATCCGCGATTATCCAGTACGCCACCGGCGGCCTCATCCCGATGGGCTGGAGCTACCTTGTAATCAATGTGGTGCTGCTTATAATCGGCGTGGCCATTCTCGGGAAGGGATTCGGGTGGAAAACGGTCTATGCAATCGCCTACACCTCAGTTCTTCTGAATGTGCTGCCGAAAGTTCTTCCGACGGAATTCGTGACTGAACTCGCCCAGACTCTCGGGCCGCTTCTGTGCACGGTGCTCGGAGGAGTGTTCGCGGGAATCGGAATCGGAGCCAGCATCTCCCAGGGCGGATCGAGCGGCGGAACCGACATTATCGCGCTGATTATCTGCAAGTACCGTAACGTGTCTCCTGGCAAACTCATCCTCGCGATGGATGTCGTCATCATCCTCTCTTCTCTTTTCTGCCCTTCCTACAAACCGGACGGAAGCCTGGTGGAGCCTGTCACCAAGGTGGCGAACGCCGCATACGGTCTCATCCTCATAACCGTGAACAGCTACACTATCGACCTTGTCCTTGCGGGTATGAAGCAGTCGGTGCAGGTTTTCATCTTTTCGCAGAAATACAATGAGATTGCCGATGCCATCGCCTACGACCTCAAGAGAGGAGTGACCCTTTTCCATTCTATGGGCTGGTACCGCAAGGAGGAGAGCAATGTGCTGATGGTGGTGGCGAGAAAGACCGACCTGAGTATGCTGCTGAGGCAGATCAAGGCCATCGACCCGGATGCGTTTCTGTCGGTTTCGAGCGTGATGGGCGTCTTCGG
>CAYNDY010000088.1:5810-7827 GCA_964396105.1 uncultured Muribaculaceae bacterium | reverse complement strand
AAATTACAGGTCTTTCAGGCCGCGGCGGTATTCTGTGGGGGACATACCGGTGTGGTGGCGGAAGAAGCGGCCGAGATAGGACTGGTCGGGGAAATTTATGCGGTAGGCTATTTCCTGGATTGAGAGGGAGGTGAACGTCAGCAGGACCTTTATCTCCTGCACGAGGACGAAATCAATGGTCTGCTTGGGCGACTCCCCCGCCACCGAGTCCGTCACGGCGGCAAGATAGCGCGGCGAAATGCAGAGCTTCCCGGCGTAGTAGGCCACATCGCGGTGCTTGCGGCATTCGGCGTTCAGAAGAGCCATAAAACGCCCGTAGATTTCCTCCTTTCGGGAGGTGGAGCCGGGGTCGGAAAGAGTCCCGTAACGCTGCACCTTGTCGTAGACATCAAGGCAGAAACTTCTCAGGAGGTTCATCGCTATGACGCTTTTGTAGGTATTTCGGGGGTCGGACTGCAGGAAGTCAAGAATTTCAAAATAAGCAAGAGTCTTCTTCTCTTCCCCATCGGGGAAATGGTAGATGGGACTTTCATAGACGGTGTTGAAGAAAATCGCCTCGAACCTCATCATCGCCTGCTCAGAGATTTCATTAGAAAAAATGAACAGCCGTGCGCTGAAATCAGAGGAGCATTTCCCTATTCCGAGAGCCACATCCGGCAGAACAAAGGCCTCAGTCCCCCTCTCAACGGGGTAGTCGCGGTTGTCTATGCTGAAGGTCGCCCGCCCCGCTGTGCAGAGGCAGATTATGCAGCAATTGGTCTTCAACAGCTCCGAAGAAAGCTCATCAGAGCATATTTCCCTCACCCAGAAGCCGCCGTTCTCGCTCAGGGTTTCATCGATATATTGCTTTATTTTCTTCATATTTCCTTTTTATTTCCGGGCCCGGTCCCCGCCCGCAGGTGCAAAGATAGCAATAGTTCCGATTTTGAACAAAACAGTTCATTTTTTGACATAAATTCAACTGAGAACTTGCACTACCTTTGCAGCCGCAAATGAAAATTAATTATTAGCGGTAAAATATGAAAAACAGAATTTTGGCGGCAGTGGGCTGCCTTTTAGCGGTTGCAGGGTGCGGAAACGGCGCACAGAACTCTTCCAACGAGGCCGGGACATTCCCTGTAATCTCAGTCGAGAGCAAGGATGTGACGATTTCCGAGCATTATCCCGCAACCATTCAGGGACGTCAGGACATTGAAATCCATCCGCAGGTCTCAGGAACCATTTCAAAAGTGAATGTAAAGGAAGGACAGAGAGTAAGAAAGGGGCAGTCTCTCTTTATCATCGACCAGGTGCCTTTCAAGGCCGCCCTTCAGATGGCCGAGGCCAATGTCGAGTCGGCGAAGGCGAGCGTTGCAACAGCGCAGCTCGTGAGCGACAGCCGCGCCGAACTGTACGAGAAGAAAGTCATTTCCGAATTTGACCTTCTCACGGCGAAAAACCAGCTTCTCACCGCTAAGGCGGGACTTGCCCAGGCCGAGGCCCAGCTTGTAACAGCAAAAAACAATATGACCTACACTCAGGTTCTCAGCCCTGCCGACGGCGTTGTGGGCACTCTTCCGTTCAGGGAGGGCGCGCTTGTTTCCCCTAGCACCCCGACTCCGCTCACGACGGTTTCCGACAATTCGCAGATGTATGTCTATTATTCACTTTCAGAGACCCGTCTTCTCGCCCTCACAGCCGAGCACGGGAGTATGGAAGAAGTCCTCGAGAGCCTTCCTCCTGTGAGCCTTGAGCTTGCCGACGGGTCCATCTATCCTTATCAGGGAAAAATCGAGTCCATCAGCGGAGTGATTGACCCGGGCACCGCAAGTGTCTCAGTGAGAGCGGTTTTCCCGAACAAGGGCGGCATTCTCCACAGCGGAGCCTCAGGCCGCGTCATCGTGACGAGCGAGGAGAAAAACGCCATTGTGATTCCTTGCACGGCGACTTTCGAGCTGCAGGACATTGTCTGCGCGTGGAAGGTCGTTGACGGAAAGGCTGCCACGGCCAAACTTTCCGTAAGGCTCACCGACGACGG
>CAYNDY010000088.1:0-5710 GCA_964396105.1 uncultured Muribaculaceae bacterium | reverse complement strand
TATGAATATAAAGACATTCATAGAGCGGCCGGTGCTCTCATCGGTCATTTCAATAGTCATAGTCCTCGCCGGCCTCATCGCCGTGCGGAGCCTTCCAATCGAGCAGTTCCCGGACATCGCCCCTCCTACGGTGATGGTGATGACCTCCTACCCTGGAGCCAGCGCCGAGACTGTTCAGAAATCCGTCATCGCCCCTCTGGAGGAGAGCATCAACGGTGTGGAGAATATGGACTATATGGTCTCCACCGCCTCCAGCACCGGTTCTGTGGAGATTATGGTCTATTTCCGCCAGGGCACAGACCCGGATATGGCTGCGGTCAACGTGCAGAACAGGGTCTCCCAGGCCAACGGTTCTATGCCTTCGGAGGTGACGAAAATCGGAGTCACCGTCGTGAAGAAGCAGAACAGTATGATTAAGGTCATCGACCTGCACGCCACCCCCGAGAGCGGCTACGACACCCGCTTCCTCGCCAACTACGCCGACCTCAACCTCGAGCCGCAGCTCAAGAGGGTGAAGGGCGTGGGCACGGTGGTGCTTCTCGCCGACAAATACAGTATGAGAGTCTGGTTCAACCCCGCCGCAATGGCGCACTACCACCTCATCCCTGACGACATAACCGCAGTGCTCGCCGAGCAGAACGTTGAGGCTGCGACCGGTTCATTCGGCGAGAGTTCAGGCTCGTCCTACGAATATATAATGAAGTATTCCGGACGAAAGCAGACTCCGGAAGAATTCGGTGAAATGGTCATCAGCGCCCTCCCCGGCGGAGAAGTGCTCAGGCTGAAGGATGTCGCCCACATTGAGCTCGGAATCGAGTCCTACCAGTACAGCTCCACCACCGACGGCCATCCGGGCGTGGAAATGATGGTCTTCCAGACCGCAGGCTCCAACGCCACCCAGGTCGTCAACGACATCGACTCCCTCATTGAGGAGGCGCGAAAGACCGTCCCGGAGGGAATTATGATTGACTCAATGCTGAGCGTCAACGACTTCCTCTACGCCTCAATCGAAGAGGTAATAAAGTCCCTGCTGCTTGCCATAATCCTCGTCGTTCTGGTGGTATATTTCTTCCTTCAGGACTTCAGGGCCACGCTCATCCCGACGATTTCCATTTTTGTCTCAATCATCGGAACTTTCGCCTTTATGGCCGTGGCAGGATTCACAATCAACCTCCTCACCCTCTTCGCCCTCGTGCTTGCAATCGGAACCGTGGTGGACAACGCCATAGTCGTCGTGGAAGCCGTGCAGTCCAAACTGGAAATGGGCTACACCTCCTCGATGCAGGCGGCAAAAGACGCGATGGGCGGCATCACGGCGGCGATTCTCACCTCAACCGTCGTCTTTATGGCGGTGTTCATCCCTGTCTCAATGATGGGAGGAACCTCCGGAGTATTCTACACCCAGTTCGGTATCACGATGGCGGTCGCAGTGGGTATCTCCGCAATCAATGCGCTCACCCTTGCCCCTGCCCTCTGCGCAGTGCTTCTGAAGCCGTATGTTGACGCGAACGGGAACGAAATCGACTCGTTCTCGGCCCGCTTCCGCAAGAAATTCACAGTCGTGTTCGACAAAGTGGTGGACAAATACAAGAACGGAGTCAAATTCTTCATCAAGAGAAGCTGGCTCGTCTGGACCATCGTCGCCGCCTGCATAGTCCTGCTCGTCTATTTTATGGCGACCACCAAGACAGGACTCGTGCCTGACGAGGATATGGGCAACGTTATGGTTGAGCTTCAGATGACCCCGGGAAGTTCCCTTCAGAACACCGACCGCATTCTGATGCAGGCCTACGACCGGATCAAGGACATCCCGCAGATTGAAATCGTCTCCACCGTTTCCGGCTACGGACTCATCTCAGGCTCAGGTTCCAACTTCGCCAGTATGACCATCAAGCTCAAGAACTGGTCGGAGCGTCCGGGCAAGAAAAACAATGTGGACGCCGTCATAAACCAGATTATGGAGCGCACGGCCGACATAAAGGAAGCCACCGTCATCCCGATGGCCCCGCCTATGATCAACGGCTACGGTATGACCAACGGTTTCGAGATGTCGCTCCAGGACAAGACCGGAGGAGACATCAAGGAGTTCTTCCGCGTTTCCCAGAACTTCCTCGCAGAGCTGAACAAGCGTCCGGAAATCGCCCTCGCATACTCCTCATTCAACCCGGAATATCCTCAGTATCAGGTGGATGTGGATGCGGCCAAATGCAAAATAGCGGGAGTCTCCCCTGCCACGGTTCTATCCACCCTCGGCGGCTACTACGGCGGGCAGTATGTCTCCAACATCAACCGTTTCTCTCACGTGTACCGTGTTATGATTCAGGCGGATCCGAAGTACAGGATGACCCCTGAGACCCTTGACGCCGTGATGGTGAGGATGAACAGCGGCGAGATGGCCCCTCTTGGGCAGTTCGTGAAACTCACGAAGGTTTATGCGCCTCAGACGCTGACCCGATTCAATATGTACAACTCCATCTCCGTAAACGGCTCAGCTGCCGAGGGTTACTCCTCAGGAGACGCGATGAAGGCAATCAAGGAAGTTGCCCAGAGCACTCTTCCGAGAAACTATGGATATGAGTTCGCGGGACTTAGCCGCGAGGAGGACCGCAGCGAGGGCAACTCGCTCTATGTGTACCTTATCTGCATCGTGCTCATCTATCTGATTCTCTGCGCATTCTACGAAAGTTTCCTCATCCCGATTGCGGTCATCATCTCCGTGCCTTGCGGAATTATGGGAAGTTTCCTCTGCGCGAAACTTCTGGGTCTTGAGAACAATATCTACCTGCAGACGGGTGTGATTATGCTTATCGGCCTTCTCGCCAAGACCGCCATCCTCATCACCGAATACGCCTCCTCAAGGCGCAAGGCAGGAATGAGCATCAAGCAGGCGGCAATCGGCGCTGCGAAAGTGCGTCTCCGCCCTATCCTTATGACCGCCCTCACGATGGTCTTCGGTATGATTCCGATGATGTTCGCAAGCGGTGTGGGTGCAAACGGAAACTCAGCCCTCGGAACCGGTGCGGTGGGCGGTATGCTTATGGGAACGCTCATTCTGCTGTTCCTCGTGCCTTCGCTGTTCGTTACGTTCCAGACTCTGGAAGAGAAGTTCAAACCGATGAAGTTCGAGAAGACCGATGACGCCAACATTTCAGGAGAAATCGAGGATGTCCGCGAGCAGAAACGCCTCAAGGGCGAAGTCGACAACACCGAAAGGCTGTAAATTTTGGGATGGCTCTCAAATTCTATAGCTAAACTCGGGTATGTCAGACAGTTGCAAAATTTAAGAATGACTGAATACAAAGAAATATGAAGAAAATACTTCTATACGCGGCAGTTCTCATTCTGAGCACAAGCTGCGGAATATATAAAAAATATGAAAGGCCGGAGAGCGTGAAGGCCGACTCGCTGCTCTACGGGGTGGCGGTCACCGACACCGCCTCCCTTGCGGACCTAAGCTGGAAGGAGCTTTTCACCGACCCGCACCTTCAGTCTCTCATCGAAAAGACTCTGGAGAACAACACCGACATTAAAAAGGCGAGGCTCAGCACTGAACAGGCCTGGGAGTCGCTAAGGGCGGCAAAACTCGCCTACATCCCTTCGCTGGGCTTCGCGCCGCAGGGCGAAGTGGGAAACTTCAACAGCAGTTTCCTTCAGGACGGGCTCAACACCGGCACAACCTGGACCTACTCCGTTCCGTTCACTGCAAAGTGGGAGGTTGACATTTTCGGCAAGCTCACCAACCGCAAGCGCCAGGCTAAGGTAAACTACGATATGGCCCGCGACTATGAGCAGGCGGTTCTGACAGGGCTCATTTCGAGCGTTGCCACCCAGTACTACTCGCTTCTTATGCTGGACGAACAGCTTAGCTGCGCAACTGAAAATATCGAGAAATACCGCAACAGCATCGAGGTCCTCAAGTCTGTGATGGCGGCGGGTATGGCGAACCAGGTGGCGGTCTCCCAGATGGAAAGCGCCTACTACGCCACCTCAGCCTCATCGGCATCCATCGCGCAGTCAATCACGGAGATAGAGAATTCGCTTTCGGCCCAGATGGGCGAAACTCCGCACAAAATCGAGCGGGGAACGTTCTCAGACACAGTCTTCCCGTCGGAGCTCAAGACCGGAGTGCCGGCGCAGCTTCTCGAGCGCCGTCCGGATGTGCGCGCGGCTGAAAACTCTCTTGCCTCCGCCTACTACGGGGTGAACATCTCAAAGGCAGCCCTTCTGCCTTCAATCAGCCTCAGCGGGCAGGTCGGCTGGACCAACAACCTGAGCGGAACTGTGATGGACCCCTCCGGACTTATTCTCGGCGCGGCGGCATCCCTTTTCCAGCCCATCTTCCAGGGCGGGGCGCTGAGGGCGCAACTAAGGGTTTCCAAGTCCAAGATGGAACAGGCCCGGCTCACTCTCTGCCAGACCCTTCTCGACGCCGGAGCGGAGGTGAACACCGCCCTGTCGCTCTACCAGAACGCAGTCAAGAAAGAGGAGTGGAGAGAGAAGCAGGTGGAGTCGCTGTCGGCAGCTCTCGAGAACACCGAGATGCTGATGAGGTACACCTCCACAACCTATCTGGAAGTGCTCACGGCGCAGCAGTCGCTGATTTCGGCGGTGAACGCCCGCGCGGCTGACCGGCTCGAAAAAGCCACGGCAGTCATTGATCTCTACCGCTCCCTCGGAGGCGGCCAATAGACCTCTCTCCTCCGCACGAGGCAAAGAAAAAAGGACTTTTTTAAAGTCCTTTTTCTTTTGCCTCATCCCAGATGGCATCCATTTCGGAAAGCGTCATATCGTGCAGGTCCCGGCCCTGCCGGATGGTGTGCTCCTCGAGGTAGGTGAACCGGCGGCGGAACTTCGCGCAGGTGCGCTCCAAGGCAGTGTCCGGGTTGAGCTTGTAGAGCCTTCCGGCGTTCACGAGGGCGAAAATGGTGTCGCCCAGTTCCTGCTCGGCCCTGTCCTTCGCGGCGGCCTTCTCCTCGTCGGTCGCTGCCGCGTCAATGGCATTCAGCTCGGTCTCCAGCTCGCCTTCCTCCTCCTTCACTTTCTCCCAGACGTCCTCCTTCTTCTCCCAGTCAAAACCCACTCCGCGGGCCTTGTCCTGGATCCTGTAGGCCTTGATCATAGAAGGAAGCGACTCAGGCACCCCGCTCAGAACCCTCTTGTTGCCGTCTTTTTCCTTGGTCTTGAGCATTTCCCAGTTTTTGAGAACCTCCTCGGCTGAGGATGCGACCTCGGTGCCGAAGACGTGCGGATGGCGGTATATCAGTTTGTCGCACAGATGGTTGCAGACATCGGCAATGTCGAACTCCCCTTTTTCCTCCCCGATTTTGGCATAGAACACGATATGGAGCAGGACATCCCCCAGTTCCTTGCGGATTTCCGGGTGCTCGTCCTTGAGGATGGCGTCACTGAGTTCATAAACCTCCTCAAGGGTCTGCGGCCGCAGGCTCTCATTGGTCTGTTTGCGGTCCCACGGGCATTTCACCCTGAGTTCATCCAAAATGTCGAGAAGCCGTCCGAAGGCTTCGAGCTTCTGTTCGCGTGTATTCATATCCTTATATATTTATTCTCTTTGGGCATAAACCCCGCGAAAGTACGCATATTTTTTCGGCTCTCAAACCCTCCGGGGGAAAATCTGAGGGAAAGCATACGCAATATCCCCAAAAATATTTGCCAGTTTCCCAGCGATGGCATACCTTTACACCCCGAAAAA
>CAYNDY010000087.1:0-7888 GCA_964396105.1 uncultured Muribaculaceae bacterium | reverse complement strand
TATTACTAGAACTCACCTCCATCGATTGTCGCGCTTATTACCTCGCCCTTCTTGCCACGTTCAACCTTAAACGCTTCGTCCAGCTTCTTCGCATTTCTATCTGATTTGAAATTGGCCCATCCTCCGATGAAAATTGAAATCGCAGAAATGACGGGAGATAACCAGAACAAACAATCGCGATGACAAAATAATGGGATAAGAGCAACGATAGCCAGAATGCAAGTAATCGCGAATACAATGTGTCTACAGGCAATCTTTTCCATAAATTTAAGAGATTAAAGTGTTAGTGTTTTTTGCCCGGGAACCCCCTGCCCGAACGGATACAAAAAAAGACGTGGGAGTTGAACTCTTGCTCACCCCAATCTCAGGCCTTGGCTGCCATCTACAGAGATAAGCAAGGCAGCTGGCCCACGTCTGGGATGATATTGAGATACTCCACGCCTGCGGCGCGGTGACTCTGCTGTCATCACGAGTGGACGCTCCCATTGCCGTTCCTACCTGTAGAATTCAAATTGCCAAGTTTGAGATTGGTAGAAAAACGTCAAGTAACGTCTTAATATGTCTTGCCCGCCCGCCCTGCATCCGAAGATTAATGAGATTGACGGCATTGTCAATCACACAATAATCCGGAATGGGCCAGCTGAGCGGGACAAATATAGGAATTTAATTCAAATTTGCAAAATTCCGGGTCCAGAAGTCGTGGATCTCGATAAAGATGTCGTGTCTCACCACCCAGACAATGCGAATGCTCGATAGTGGTCGGAATCGCCATTATTAAAGTTTCCTGTTTCCCATCGGATTGTATGATTTCTATCATTCGGGCTGGAGACACTATTGATGGGTTTGCCGGGAAATGCTTAATGTTTCCTGTGACGAGATATGAACTCTGTACTGAAAGGGTAACTTCATAAAATACAGTATCATCCGGGTCTACGCAGGTTTCTTCTTCAGCGTGTGTTCGTCCGGATTCAATACCGACGGAGAAGAATGCTGTTATGAGGCTTGTTACGGCATCGGTCGGGAATGCGAACTTGGCGCGGTTGAGGACTTCCGTGTATTCGGCAATAATCTCATCGTTGTAGACTGGGATAATTATTCCGTCAAGAATGTAATCCAAGATCTGCGCTGGCGGTGTGTCTTTCGCTTTGAGCGACGCGAGTAACGCAGACACGAGGACATTCGTGTCTATGACTGCAAAGTATTTCATCTGGCTGGCCTCCTTACTTGCGTTGGGCTCTTGCGGCCGCTATTTCAGCGTTGATTTCTTCGAGACTCATCTCGGAGTTGCCGTTGGCGGTTGAAATGGCGCGCATTGTGGTCGCAGCTTGGCGGGCACTGTCTATGATCTCGGAATCTTTCCCTGACTGTATCGGGAACGGTATGCTTTTGCTGCGGACTACGGCACGGGCGAAGATGTTGAACGCGGTGTTCGCGCTCATTCCGAAATCCTGACAAAGGAGGTCGAACTTTTTCTTGATGTCCGAATCCATCCTGATTGTAACTGCCGTCTGTGCCATAGCTTTGTTTTCGTGCAAAGATATAAACATTGGTGTCATAATGCAATTATTTTGATGTTAAATTTGCGCTATTATTGCTCTTTCCTTGCCTTGCGGGCTTCGTCTATGACTTCGGAATCGCCTTAAAAAAGTGACATTCCGACCCATATCGATTTATTTTACTCGCTGGCGTTTCTATGGCCTTTGAGATGCTTATTCCTGCAGGACGGCGGTGACGGTGCCGCGGAAGTTGAGGCTGTCCACGTCTCCGTTTTCCCAGAGGATGGCACGGCCGCCTGTTTTGGAGCTCAGGCCCAGCGTGACCCCGTCCTCCGCGCTCTCGCCGCAGAGGATTGCCCCGGGGCTCCTGAGAGAATAGCCTTCGGGGAGAGAACGCCCGCTTTCGGCGCCGATGTAGAAAAGCTCCGCGCTTGTCCACTTCGCCCCTTTCACCACCCCTGCGACGCTTCCGTCCGCGAGCGGGCGGAAACCCATCGGGAGGACTTCGCTGCCCTTCCAGGAATAAATCCTTTTGCTGTCAAGATAGACCGAGGTGAACTCCCCGTGAATATTCGACTCTTCGCAGAGCAGAAGCATCGGAGTGCTTGCCGTGGTGAGCGTAACTGAATGTATGTTCCGGTCGACGTATGGGAGTATGCCCATATACAGGCTGGTCTTGTACTCGAGCGGAGTGAAAGTGGAGGAGGCGGTGGAATATATCCCCGGGCGGTCTTCTCCCTCCGAGTTCTTCTGGTGACACAGGATGCAGATGTCCCAGGCATCCTGGGAGGTGTCGAATGCGAAGTCGATGACTCCTGAAACATCCTGCGGGATGCTGATTTTGCGACTTTCAGCTCCGTCCACTGCGTAATATTCAGTGATTATCCCCTCCGTGGAATTGACCGGAAGGCTGAAGAAAAACCGGATGCCGCCCGCGGGTGAGAGCTCCGCATTCTGAAAGACCGAGCCCACATCGCTCTGAAGGACAGCCTCGCCGTTTACTCGCGAGGAGAACCCCCGCCCGCTTCGGGACTCCCCGAGTGTGAGGATGTCGCCGCCTCTCTCGGCCATAAAAAGAATGCGCTCCACTCCGTCGTAGCGGAAAATCTCAGTCCCGTCGCGTGAAATTACGGTCTGTGTGGCCGAGCTGAAATCGGTGTAGAGGTGGCCCGAAAGGTAGCGGTGCATATCGATGTCGCCTGAAACTCCTCCCTCGTCCCCGATTCTAACTCCAAGCGAGAGTTCCCCATCCCGCAGCACCACGATGGAGTCTGCCGTCACCCCCACGACAACGGTCGTCTTGGGGACTATCGGCTCGTCAATGTAGGGGGGAGTCACTTCCCTTTGGGTAATTTCCCCGAGTTCCACGATGGAGCAGGAGGAGGGGAGCAGTAGGGCGGCCGCGGCGGCAAGCGCGACTGTGAATAAGGTTGTTGGTTTTAGAGTCATATTCTGGGGCTTCAAAATGGGTTGGAACATAAAACACCGTGGCGTCGACTGTCGGAGTCAATGCCTCGGTGCAAAGGAATGGAAATGCGGAAGAAATCGCAAAAATTTGGCGGCGCCCCAGAGCATTTCGCCACAATTTTCTTTTTCTTTAATCCGCCCCGATTTTTATGTTTTTACAAAAGAGGAGTCTAATCAATGTGCCCCATAGCCCAGTCAGCTCCCGATTTTTTCTTTTTCTATACTAAAGAAAAACAAAAACGCCCAATCTTGAATCGCAATAAAGTGAGCTCCTGAAAGCCCTTTCTTCGAACCTGATGATCTTAAAAAGATGAAGAACAAGGCTTGCGACGCGCCCAAACCGGAGCAACCTTAGGGTTGTGAGGATTTGGGCAAGGAGTATAACGCAGTAATTCGCTTTTTAAGACATCAGGACATCCAGCCGCCGCCAAGAAGGATATACTCAAGCGACGCCGTGAACTGCTTGCCGGAAGCTGAGTCCTCCCAGAGGTACTGCACTCCCGGGCGCCTTCTTCCTTCAGAGTCCGTTCCCTTCTCGAACGCAGCCCCGAGGAACCGTCCGCCGCGAAACTGTGCCGCTGCCTCAAGCTCTGCGTCGGTGAGGTCGAAAATGGACTTGGACTCGTCCCAGCCGTGAGAAAGATGCTTCACCTCGCCCTTTTCGCGGGCTTTTTCGAGGTTCTTCTCCCAATGCGGCGGGATTACGTCCTTCCAGCTCTTGATTGCCTCCCAGGCCTCGCGGGAACCGTAGTATGCTTTCATCTTCTCCGGGTCGCCGTCCACCCAGGACTGCGTGCCGAGACCCTTTTCGAAGGCGAACGGCTTCATAAACATCTTCACCGCTGCCGCCGGGGCGAGGAACGCAAGGTGGTAGAACCACGGAAGCTTGGACTTCATTGACTTGAAATACTCGTCCACCGGGACATTGTAGCGGAAATGCAGGTAGTTTTCCAGCACGTCCGAGTCCTCATACCACATTCCGTGGAAATTCTTCAGCGCAAACCATTGAGGCTCAAAGACTTTCTCCGGGCCTGGGAGCCCGAGGGCAGTGAGAAGACGGGTCTCGAACTCATAATTCGTCATCCTGAAGCCTTCGCCGCTGCCGATGTTGTAGAAATTGTTCCAGAACTCATCCGGAACCCACTCCTCGCACACATTCGCCAGAAGCCTTCCGGAGTCTTCAATCGTCGCCCACTCGAGCACGCCTGCAACCGGCACGTGGAACGCAGTCGGGTTCACCACCTTGAGAATGCCAGGGTAGAGGATGCCGGACTGGCGGAGCGACACCCAGTGCGGGATGCCGGAGTCCACTATGGCCTTCTCTGCGCGGCATTTCGAAACCGAATACATATCGTAAAGGCTGGCCTTCACGGGGTCTCCGGAACGGCCCCAGTGGTAGGGGTAGAGACGGTCTCCGAGCTGAGCCACAGAGCCGATGTAAACCACCTTCATCTTTCCCGGGTCCTCCTGCGCAAGCACCGCCTTCGCGATGTTTTCAGCTCCGCCCACATTCACCTTGAGGGTTTTCTCCGGATAGTAGTCGGCGGCAGGGGAGACCATTCCGCCCACGTGGAGGACATAGTCCGCGCCCGTAACTCCCTGAAGGACATCGTCGTAGTTGTTGAGGTCGCCCCAGACAATCTCCACCGAAGGGTCCCCCTCGTAGGGAGCGAGAAGCTTGCGGTTCTTTTTGCTCGGCCTCGCGAGCACTCTCACAACAAATTTGTCCCCTCTGCGGTGCAGCTCCTGGAAGCCTGCCCAGCCCATATTTCCGGTAGCCCCGGTTAGAAATACGATTTTTTTCATACTTATTGTTTAGTGTTTTGTATTCATTTTACAAATAGTTCTTAAACGGATGCAGTGCAAGGCTTGCGACGAAGCCAAAACCGCAGCAACCTGAGGGTTGTGAGGATTTTGGATAGGAGCATAACGCCGCAATGCGCCGTTTAAGAACTATTTGAGCCAGAGCTCAGGGTTCTGCGGCGTTGTATCCTTCCAAATCTGGAAATGCAGCTGCGTCTCCCGCCCGATGGTGTCCACAGTCCCGATGTCCTGCCCCGTCTTCACCTTCTGTCCGCTCTTTACCACCACATTCTTCAGCTTGCAGTAGAAAGTGAAATAGTTTCCGTGCTGCACGAGCACGCACTGATTGTACCCCGGCATCACAAGAACCTGCTTCACAACTCCGTCAAACACACATTTCACCGTCGTCCCCGGGTTCAGAGCTATGCTCACCCCGTTGTTGCGCGGCAGTTTCACATTCTTGTAGACCGGGTGGTATCTGTCCCCGAACTCGTCCACCACAGGCCCGTCTGCAGGCCACGGCAGTTTTCCCTTGTTCTTCGAAAACTCCGCAGCGAGCTTCTCGTCAATCACCATTTTCCCCGAGCTCTTCTTCCCTCCTTTCCCGCCGCCCCCGACAGCCTCACGGACAAGCCGGGCAATCTCCCTGTCGAGCGCCTCCACCTGCTTGCGCTTGGCAGAAAGTTCCTTCTGATAGCGGCTCTTCTCCTTTTTGAGCTGGCTCACAAGTGCCTTTGATTCAGCCTGTTCGCCTTGAAGTTTCTTGAGCTCCTTCTGAGTTGAGGCGCTAACCGCCTTTTGCTCCGAGCGGAGAGTCTGCAGGGCATTCCGCTCCTCGGTCAGCTTCGCGCGGGTCTCCTCCATCCTCCGGGCTTCCTCCCCGATCTGGGAGGCAAGGCTCTTGAAATAGCCGTAGCGCCTATAGGCCTGGGAGAGGTCTTCGCTGGAGAGAATGTACATATACCAGATTTTCGCATCGCGGTTTTTGTATGCCCCGAGAACGAGTCTCTCATAGTGCGCGGCAAGAGTGTCGTAACTCTGCTGCAACGCATTGATTTCCTTTTGTTTGAGATAGATTTTATCCGCACATTCCCTTTCCTTCCGCTGGCTCTGCCGAAGGATTTCCTGACGGTTTTTCACCTTCTTCGAGACGAGATTGTAGGTGGAAAGTGCGCTTCGGCTTTTAGATGAATTGGAGGATAACTGCTTGTTAATCAGGGCAATCTCCTTCTCAAGGCGCGCTTTCTGCTGCTCCGCCTCACGGGTGTCCTGCGCAAAAGCCGCCTCACCCCCGAGCAGCAGGAGACCGCCCCAGAGCAGCCCCGCCATAAACCTTGATATGCCCGCAAGCCTCTTCATTCCTTACCTTCCGCAAGCCTTTTTCCTCTGGGCAATCCTCTCGTTGAGGTCCGGAATCTGCCCGTCGGTATTCTTCGCCTGAGCCCTGTACCAGTTCACGAACGCCAGATCATACTTTTTCAGCGCATACAGCACCTCGGCGTAATGGTCCAGAATCACCGCGCTTTCCTTCCCTCCGTAGAGCATCGCGTGCTTGAAGAAAGGCTCGGCCTCGAGCGCGCGTCCCTGAAGATAGAGAATCCACCCGAAGGTGTCGAGATAGGTCGCGTTGTCCGGCTCGGCCTCGATGGTCTTCTTGCTCATCGAATAGGCCTTCTTCAGATTTTTCCCCTCCACCGAGAGGTAATATGCGTAGTTGTTCAGGACGTAGATGTTGTTCGGAGAAACCTTCAGAGCCTTGTCGTAGGTCTTGAAGGCGTTTTTCGAGTCCTTTTTCTGGTAGTAGCTGTCGCCCATCGTTATGTAGGCGCGGGTCACCACCGAACTGTCCTTGGGATATTCCCTGACCAGTTCCTCGCAAAGGGAGATTACCTTGTCATATTCCTTCAGATTGCTGTAGCCTGCCCCCGAAAGCATCAGGAACTCAGGGACTTCGGGATATTTTTTCGCGGCCGCGGCACCATCCTGCGCCAGTTCCGCCCATTTCTCGGCATAAAGCAGCGCATAGAGATAGGTCGCCTCAAGCTCCACCTTGTCGGGGTTCTGCTCGGCGTTGATGCGGAAAAGGTCGATTCCGGTTTCCTGACGTCCGGTCCTGTAGTAGTGCCCCGCAACGGTCGAGACAACGGCGCTGTCAGTCGGGTGGGCGCGGAAGAGAATGTTCGCAGCGCTGTCTATCTGCGGAAGGAACGCCGCGATGAATTTCGGATCGGATTTCTCCACAATTGCCCCAAGATACTCAGCCTTCCCCCTCGGATAAGCCTCCTCCGAGGCCATATATTTGTCCAGCACAGGGAAGTAGAGCGCATATTTCCGAGTCATTCTCAGAGCCTCGGCCTTCCCCAGGAGCGCAGGGGCATAGTCCGAGTCAAGCGAAAGCGCCTCGTCGTAGTAGGCGACGGCCAGCGAGTCTTCGTACATCGACATTCTGTAGTCGCCGAGGGTGGAAAGGATATATGGCGAAGAATACTTGGAATTATACTCCTCCAGCACCTTGTAGGCCTCCTCGTTCTTTTCCTGACTCAGAAGCAGCCTGAAGCGGTACACGGCGATGGACTCCGTCGTGCCGAAAATGTTCTCCACCGTGTCGAGCGTTGAGAGGGCCTTGTCGAAGTCGCCGTTCTGCGCATAAAGTTCCACAAGGTCGAAATAGAGGTCGCTCTTTTTTGGAAAATCCTCAAGAAGTTTCTCGTAAGTGCTTATGGCATTGACGGTTTGCCCGCTGTGGCGATACACTGCCGCAAGCCTCTGCCTGTACCAGAAATTCCCCGGATCCAGTTCCACTGCCTTCCTAAGCTCCATCTCCGCAAGGTCCAATTCCCCCTTCACCATATAGGTGAGCGCCAGATAGTAGTGTGCGGCGTCATACGCGGGGTCCTCTGCAGCAATCTTGGAAAGCATCTTCTCCGCCTCGTCAAACGCCCCGTTGTCATATTTTTCCACAGCCCTCAGCAGCAGGTCGTCCTTAATCGCGTCCTTGATTTCCTTCTCCGCCGCCACCTTTCCCTTCCCCTCAGCGGGGGTCTGAGCGTATGTCCCGAGAGACATAAAAGTCCCGAGAGCAAAAGCCAATATGCTAACTATCAATGATTTCTTCATATCCA
>CAYNDY010000086.1:0-7889 GCA_964396105.1 uncultured Muribaculaceae bacterium | reverse complement strand
ATGTTGTCATCCGGAAGCGCATCGCCGTTCTCCTCGCCTGATGCGTCATCCTCCTCGTCGCCGTCGCCGCTGTCGAGCCACCTCTCAATGTCCTCGGCGTCGTCAGTCTTGACCTTGATCTTCACGAGGCAGTTGGCGTCCTCGGTCTCCACCATAACGGCATAGAAAGATGTGCCGTCCGGCTTCGGATATTCCTTGATGTCAGGGAGATAGTCGGCAAATCCCTTCGGATATTTCTCATTGAAAGCCGCTGCAAGCGCCTCATCCATTTTCTCGTAGCTTACGATACGTCCTTTTTTCTGTTGCATATTGTATTCTCTTTTTCTCTAAATGTGACTTCAAATTGCGGTGCAAGTATAAGACTATTTTTCTATATGGCAAAAAAAATCTTTTAGATTTTATAAATTTGCAGCCGCTTAAAGCGAAGGGAAGGTATGTATGGGGAAACAGTGCGTGGGATATGGGGAATTTGATAGGGGAGATAAGCTTTGTGTATAATTAAGTGACTAAAGTTTCGCACTTGCGAAAGTTAAATTAAGATATGGATACAAAAACAACACTGGTAACGGGCGGAAGCCGCGGAATCGGCCGGGCAATCTGCCTGGAACTCGCCCGCAAGGGATATAAGGTCATAATAAACTATGTCTCCAACGAGGAAAAAGCCCTCGAAACCCTCTCCCTCCTCAGGGAGGCGGGAGCGGAAGGGGAACTTCTCCGCTTCGATGTGGGAAACCGCGAGGAGACCTCCGCAGCGCTATCTTCCTGGGCCGAAAGCCACAAGGGGGAATATATCTCCGTTCTTGTGAACAATGCCGGAGTGCGGCGGGACAATCTTCTTGTCTGGATGGACGGCGAAGACTGGGACAAGGTGCTCGGAACCAGCCTCGGAGGCTTCTACAATGTCACCCGGCCTCTCGTGAAGCCGATGATTCTGAATAAATGGGGCCGAATAATCAACATCGCCTCGCTTTCGGGTCTGAAAGGACTGCCGGGCCAGTGCAACTACTCCGCGGCCAAGGGCGGAATGATCGCCGCCACCAAGGCCCTCGCGCAGGAAATCGCCCGCAAGGGGGTGACCGTAAACGCCGTGGCTCCGGGATTCATCCGCACGGATATGGTGGAGGGGCTGGACGAGGCGGAGCTCACCAGGCACATCCCGGCCGGGCGCTTCGGCGAGCCTGAGGATGTGGCGGCGCTTGTGGGCTTTCTCGCTAGCGATGAGGCCGCATACATCAACGGGCAAGTCATCGGTGTAAACGGCGGATTGTATTAAGCGGATCGTATTAAAAAGCGGATTGCTGCGTTACGCGGCTTGCCCAAATCCTCACAACCCTTAGGTTGCTCCGGTATTGGGCCGCGCCGCAAGCCTTGCACTCCATCTTTTTAATCCAATCCGCCCCCCCCGCGCGTTTTTTTTGAGGAATCGCAGCGTTTCGCTGCTCTACTATAAGTTCCTTATTATTAGCGTGGAGTTGGTGCCGCCGAAGCCGAAGGAATTGGAGAGGAAGGTGTCGAAATGCTTCTCCACCCTTTCGGCAGGGATGAGAAGATGCACAGAGTCCTCGTCAGGATTCTCAAAATTGAGATTCGGCGCTATGAACCCGCCCTTCATCATCAGAATGGAATAAATCACCTCGCTCGCTCCCGCCATCCACATTTCGTGGCCGGTCTGGCTCTTTGTGCTGGTGACTTCCACGCTCCTCTGTCCGAAAACCCTGTAGATAGCCTTCGCCTCGTTTGCGTCCCCCACGTGGGTCGAAGTGGCGTGGGCGTTGATGTAGCCTATGTCCGAAGTCTTCAAGCCTGAGAGCCTCAGGGCCATTTCAAGCGACTTCGCCGGGCCGTCCACATTCGGAGAGGAAATGTGCTCGCCGTTGGAAGAGAAGCCGTAGCCGAGCACTTCGGCAAGAATCGGCGCTCCCCTTTTCACGGCCGATTCGTAACTTTCCAAAATTACCGTCGCAGCACCGCCTCCCGGCACAAGGCCGTCACGGTCGCGGTCGAACGGGCGGGAAGCCTTCGTCGGGGCGTCCTCACGGGTGGAAAAGGCCGAAATGCCGTCGAAAGAGCAGACCGACCACGGATTCACCTCCTGCGCGCCTCCGCAGATTACCATATCCTGAAGTCCGTCCGCGATAAGAAGCGAGCCGAGCCCGATTGCGTGCGAACCGCTGGCGCAGGCCCCCGAGATGGTCATATTTATGCCCTTGAGGTGGAAAATGCAGCTGAGGTTCATTGTCACGGTGGAGTTCATCGACTGGAAAATCGCCCCCGAGCCGCACATAACCGTGTCCTTTTTCTCCCTCACCGTGTCCACGGCCTTCACCGCCGGCTCCACCGAGCTGTCGCTGCCGTAGAGAAGCCCAACCTCGTGGGAGTCAAGCCAGTCCTGGTCAATCCGGGCATTGCGGAGAGCTTCCGCAGTAGCGCAGTAGGCGTACTGGGCCTGCTGGGGCATATAGACTCTCTGGGAGCGGGAAAGCACTTTCTTGAGGTCCGGAGTCGGCACCGCAGCCGTGAGACCGCTTCTGAAGCCAAGTTCCTTGCGGGAAGGATCCAGCACTATCCCTGAACGGCCGTTCCAAAGAGAGTCGCGCACCTCGTCGAGATTCTCTCCGATGCACGACCATATTCCCATTCCTGTTATGACTACACGGTTTTTCATATTTTTTATCCCTATTTAACTTTTGCTAGTACTAGTATCTGAATGTCCCCGATGCGTGGAGATTTTCATTTTTCGCGATGGTGTGATTATTCGTTCTTGCCCCTCTGGTCAATGAATTTCACCGGTTTACGGGCCTTGGCGGGGAAGTTGATCGCGTGGATTTCCGCTGACGGGCAGATCTCGACAATCGGAGCCACCCTCACCCTTGAGCGGAAGCGGTCCTTGAGGTCCTTCACCGCATCGAAGGTCGGCTCATACTTCAGCCCCACTTTCACCACTACCTCGTCCGTGCCGGCGTCGCTGTCACGGACAATCACAACATAGTTCTCAACATAGTCGGTGTTGTCCAGGACATCGTTCAGCGCAGGCGGATAAAGCGTCGTACCCTTGAGTTTAATCATATTGTTCTTTCTTCCGGCAAGCGGAGTGAGACGGTAGGAATTGCGCCCGCAACGGCACGGAGCCGTGATTTTCGCAGCGATGTCCCCCGTTCTGAAACGCAGCAGCGGCATAGCCTCCACACCCAGAGTCGTCACTACGATTTCGCCCTGCTCGCCGTCGGGAACCGGACGGTTGTCCTCGCCGATAATCTCCACGATGATGAGCTCCGGATGCACGTGTCCGCCGCAGCCCCACTCGCACTCCGAGAAGGTTGCGCCCATCTCGGTTGAAGAATAGGTGGCATAAAGGTCCACATCCCATTTTTCCTTGATTTTGCGCCCGAGAAGATTGAGGTTGAAGTCCTGGTCACGGAGTCCCTCGCCGATGCCGATTATTTTCTTCACAGAGCTTCCCTTCCAGTCGATTCCGTGCTCCTCGGCATATTGGAGAAGCCTCAGGATGAAGGACGGCACGCACATAATCGTGTCAGGATGGAGCCTCTGAATTGTGTCCCACTGAAGCTCCGGGATTCCGTTGCCGACCCTTATTATGCTCGCGCCGAGCTCCCTGATTCCAAGGAAGTAGGCAAGTCCGGCCATAAACCTTTTGTCGATGGTTGTCATAAGCTGGAGAATGTTCCCCGGGCCCAGACCTGCGCATTTGAAGGATTTCATCTCGTTGTAGGCGAGGCGGTCAAGGTCGTGGTCGGAGCAGCCGAAGGTCACAGGCTCGCCGAGGGTGCCGGAAGTTGTGATGTAGTCCACGATTTTTTCCTTGGGGCAGCAGAGAAAATCCGCGTTGTAAAGCTGCAGGTCCTTCTTTTCGGTGAAAGGAAGTTTCTGAAGGTCCTCCAGAGTGCGAATCTCGGCAGGGTCAACCCCGCAGGAAGCGAACATCCGTTTGTAGTATGCCGAGTTAGCGGCAAGATAGGCGACGGCTTCGCGAAGGAGTCCGTTCTGATATTCCCGGATTTCCTCAGGGCTTTTGAACTCTATGTCTTCAGTAATTTTTCTGTAATCGGTCATATTATTGTAAAATATTATCTATCAATGTTTTATTCATCATCAACAGTTAGTCGGAGAGTCTTGCGCCGCTCTTCGGAGCGCCCTCGCGGATTTCCCCCAGCACAGCGTCAAACCCCTCACCCGCCACCTCGCGGCAGGTAAGAAGCGAAGACATCATTACCCCGCAAAAGCCGTGCAGAAAAACGCTCTGACCGGTCTGAAAGAGGTTCGGAAGGTAGGTTTTCGGCCCGAAACGCGAGTAAAGCGGATTGGCGGCATCCACTCCGAAGCCGTAGGCAGCCCCGTCCGGGGAGCCGTAGCGGGAAAGCGTCGCGGGAGTTGCCGCCCAGACGCCCTCGATGTTGCCGGAGAGAATCTCGGGGAAAGCCACCTCCGCTCTTTTGAGTATTTTCTCTGTCATCATCTGTTTCCAGGCTCTGTACTCCTCTGAGCGGGAATCCCCCTTTGAGGCACCAGCGTCGCTCCCGATGCCGGAGGCATTTTTGTCCGCATACCCGGGGCATGAAGCAACAGGGATCGGGGTCATAATGGTCAGCGAGCGGCCTTCCGAAGTAAGAAGCAGTTCCTCTCCGCTTTTCCACGGGGAGTCCTCCCCGGAAAGAAGAAACTCGGCAACAAAGTTTTTCGGGGCGGAATAAAGTTTTACATAGACGCAGAACATCGAAATCCCAGGTCTCTGGGCAAGGACCCTCCGGCAGAAAACCTTAGGGAATGTGCCTTCGGGGCAAAGGGAAAGAAGTGCGAGAGGGCTAAGGTCCGAAATGTAAGTTCCTGCCCTATAGACTTTTCCGTCCAGGGTCCGCACTCCGCTCACCTTTTTGCCGCTCCGGCGATTTTTCTGCGCCGAGCTCTCCGGCTCCGCTGAATCCTCAGTAAGGATTTCCGTCACCTCAGCCCCTGCGACTATGCTTCCGCCGCCGGATTCTATTATGCGTTTAAGGGAGTTCACCAGAGGAAGGGTGCCGCCCTTGAAACGGTAGGAGCCGCTGATGTAGAGGGAGGAAATTATTGCGCTGATAAAGGCCGGAGTGCGCCCCGCTTCCGCTCCGGAAAGAGGGTTGAGCCAGGCGAGAATGCCGCGTAGGCGAGTGTCGCCGATATATTTTGAGATGAATTCGTCGAAAGGAAGAAGAGCGTCGCCCTCGGGGTTGAACTCCCCCGCTTCAAGGCGGAGCATCGGGACGCTCCCCGAAATTTCGCGGATGCGGGAAAGGAAGTTGTGAATTTCGCTCCTGCTTTCGGGGAAAAACTCAGAGAGGCGCTCCTCGAAGGCCTCAAAACCCTCGGGAATGTCGATTTCCAGCGCATCAGAAGGGGTTTTGACGGCAGCCTTGCAGGCGGAGACGGACTTCCCGCCGAAGGGACAGGAGTTTTCCTGTCCGGAGAGCAGATGAAGAGTCTGCGGGCAAGGTTCAACCTCAACGCCCTCAATGCCGAGCCACTCAAAAAACTTCGCGGCGGCTCCCCCCTTTCCGAACCCTCCCACAATGTGCATTCCCGGGTTGAAAGTCACATCGCCGCGGCTAAAAGTCTGAAGTCCTCCGCCGACATTGGCGTTTTTCTCCAGCACTGTAACTTTCCAGCCAAGACGCGAAAGGACGGCCCCGGTGAAAAGGCCTCCCGTTCCCCCGCCCAGAACGACCGCTGTATGTTTCCCGCTCTCCATCATTCCGCTTCAGTTGAATTTTCGTATGGCCGCCCCTCGGAGTCGAGATAATGCAGGTTTTCCGGCACAAGGGCGCAGGCAGCGGCTATTGCAAGCTTGTCGGGGTCGGCCTCGCGGGCATAAACCTGGGTATCGGGGTGAGACAGAGCGAGGGCAAGCGCTCCGGCGCCCACCCCGCAGGAGTCCAGCGCATACTGAGCCGTACTCCTCGGGATTTCATCCACCCAGCGAAGGTCCCCAAGCTGCCGCCTGCACTCCCCTTCCGCGTCTTTTCCCTTGTAGGCATACTGCAGGGCTATATATGGGCGGAAATATTCGGCAGTTTCCCTTTCGGCGCAAACTCTTGAATATTCCCTCTGGTAAAATGCTCTGAACCAGCGGGTTCTCTCCCTCACATCACTTCCCGCCTCGGAAAGCGGGATTCTCGGGAGCACCTCGGCGTAGAATGTTCCCCTGCGGAGCATAAATTCCTTTTTCGGGAATATGTGTCCGAAGCCGTGGATGACCACCGGAAGGATGTCCAGGCCGAATTTTTCCGCGATTTCGAAGGCTCCGCGGTGGAAGCGCTGTATGTGGCAGTCCTCGCTCCGGGTGCCCTCCGGGAAAACCACGATGGAATATCCCCTCTCAATCAGGCCCGCTATCCTCTCCTCGTTGAGCTCAAGGCCGTCGGAAACCGGGTAGCACTCGGCAGCGCGAAGAATCGGCGAAAAGACGGGGTTGTTCCACACCCAGTCGTTGGTGAGGAAAACAACCTTGTCGGAAAGAGTCATAATCAGTATGGTGTCAAGCTGGGACTGGTGGTTGCAGACAATGACCGCAGGGCGGCTGAAGTCCTCCCCGGCCTCGTTCCTGATCTCCAGACGGGTCCCCGGGATGTGCGAAAGGAGGAAGGATGTAAGGCGGTGAATCTGACGGTGATAGCGTTTTTTCCTCTCCTCGCTTTTCCCAAAAAGGAAATAGAGTTTTGTCCACGGGATGAAAAGCAGAAAGGCGAAAAAGAAGGAAAGTTCGGCTCCGAGAGAAGCGAGAAGGCGGGAAAGGGTTATCGGACACTGCCTCCGGACGCCTTTTTTCTGAGTGAGGAAACGGAAGACAAGCGGCGGGAGATAGTAGGCGAGAATCACCACCGAGAGCATTCCGATGATGGTTACCTCTGCAAGCGAGCGCATCGCAGGGTGTCGGGCCACGATGAGAGTGCCGATGCCGATGAACATAATCATCGCGGAGAAGGCGACGCTGCTTTTGTACGAGTCGAGTATCTTTTTCTTCGTAGCGTATTCATACATAAGGCCTTCCGTGATGAAAATAGTGTAGTCGTCACCCTGGCCGAAGATGAATGTGGCGAGGATCACGTTGACTATGTTGAAGTCTATGGAGAATATTCCCATCAGCCCCAGAATCCACACCCAGCTCACTGCAAGCGGAAGAAAGGCAAGGATGCTGAGTTCGAGACGGCCGAATGAAATCCAAAGGAAGACAAAGACTATAAGTCCGCAGACAAAGCCGATGTAGTCAAATTCCTCCGAGAGCATCCCGACAAGCTGACCGTTAAGGTCCGGGGCGGAGAAGAAGTAGGTGTCGGAGCCGGCAAGGCGGCTGTTCCACTCGCTCTCGACGGCTTCCCTCTGAGCGGCGGGGACGTGGAGGTAGTTGACAAGGGTGACAGCATCGGAAGAGGCCGCGGGGGTTTGAGCCTCAGGGGCAGCGCCAGGGGTTTGAGCCTTGGGGGCGGACTCTGGGGCCGGGGCCTCCGGGGCGGCGTCGCTTAGGATGAACTGGCGGCAGAGAGTTTCGCTCAGAGGGGAGAAATACTCCGGAGCCTGAGTCTCCCATTCCGCATCAATCGCCTCAAGGAACGGGCGGAAAGCCTTGGAGGAGAATCCTTCAGCATCCGCAAGTTTTTGGAACTCAGGAATTATGTCTTTATGTTTCGTCCAGAAATCCTTCCAGAGGGCGATTCTTTTTTGCTGCTCCCTCTCTGACGGGATAAGGGAACTGACCGAGTTCACCTCGTATTTTTCTCCGAGTTCCTCCAGCAGCCTTTCGTTCCTTCCGAGAGCCTCGCCGAGGGTCGGGGCGGAGCAGACGGCGTAGATGACCTCCGTGCTGTCCTCGCGGCTTCCTAGCGACGTAAGAGCCTCAAGGTCAG
>CAYNDY010000085.1:2668-7996 GCA_964396105.1 uncultured Muribaculaceae bacterium | reverse complement strand
GTCCTGCGATTTGTCGCAGGAAGCAGCCAGAACAAGGGCTGCAAGAAACAAAATCAGATACTTTTTCATAATTTTTATACTTTAAACTAACTTTTTCTGTCCGTTAAAATTTAAGCCTCACGCTCACGCCGTAGAAGAAGTCCGGGATGTAGCCCGAGGAGACGAGGGAAGTGTATTTCCCTGTCTTGGAAGACTTTACGGATGCGTGGTTATTGAGGAAATTGTTCGCGTAGAAGGATACTGAGGCAATGTCTCCGATTTCTTTCGTGACGCTTATGTTCGCGCTGAAATACGGGCTTATGACGTCGTCCAGGAAATAGTAGGTGTAGGCGCTTCTCTGCACCAGTTTCGCCAGGTCGTTGAACAGCGCCGTGTCATTCTCCTTCGCCCAGCGGAACTTCTCGAGGAACGGGATTTTCTCGCTGCTTCCGTAAACAGAGTAGTAGTCCGGGTAGAGGATGGAGTATTGCTTTGCGGAATACACCGAAGCCGTGTTGGTGGTGAAATAGTCGCCGTCGTTTTCAAGAAGATAGCTCCTTGCGCTGCCATCGGAGCGCTCGCTGAGGTAGTGGCTGTATCTGTAGAGGGATGCCTCCACCTTCAGGGAAACAATCAGGCGCACCTTGGGGATGTGGGTCGTCACGGTCACATTGGTCCTCAGCGCCCTGTTCTCCCTTCCGTTCGAAAGGCTTGACCCGCCGTAGTAATAACCTATATAGGTGTAAGGCTCGCCGTCGCTTCCGTTGGTGTTGGTCGGGCAGTCGGCGACCATATTGGCGTCCACGCTCTTGTAGCGGTAGTAGGTTCCGTCAAGACGGATGGTGGTGTTGATGGGCTTTATCCTTTTGAAGTCCACCACCCATTCGATTCCGTAGCGGGAGTCCGGGTTCGTGTCGTTCCCCGGGATTTTGGTGGCGTTGACGCTCTTTTTCGCCTTTGCGCTAAGCTGCACGGGGGATTTTGCTCCGCTCCGGTCCGAAACGGTCACCGTGCCGCTGCGGCGGTCAATGGACCAGACTCTGTTCTCTTCTGCGATTGCGTTGTCTCCGTCCAGGGCCTCGTTGATTGCGGTGATAGGGGTGTAATAATATAGGAAATCCTCATATCCGCTGTCAATCCTGTAGCCGTTGAATGTCCTGCTGTAGAAGCCCACAAGGGATATTTTGTTCCCTCCTATGTTTATGTCCATTCCGACCTCGCTCTGATGGCTCTTCTGGAATTTGAGGTCGGGGTTATATTCGATGGTCCTCGGAAGAATGTAGTAGGCTGAGACGCTCTGCCCGCTTGAAGTCGTGTGGGCGGAGAAGGTGTTGATGTCCTTGTAGGTCGGGGTGGGGTAGAGGATGGAGAATGAAGGCAGTTTCATCGCCACTCCCCAGCTCGCGCGGAAGGAAAGTTCGCTCACGACGTTGTTCCTGTGGTCCTTGCTGTTGAAAACGGTGTATTTAGCGTTGAAGCGCGGCGACCAGGTGGACTTGTTCCCGTAGGCTGAGCCCTTGATGAGGGTGTTCTCGTTCCTTATTCCCGCCACGAGGTCGAGTTTTGTCTTCGCAATCGGAATGTGGAGGGTCTCCTCGGCATAGACCGCAATGTTGTGCATAAACGGCACTGCGCTGTAGTCCCACTCGCGGAAGGTCGGCGCGTAGGCCTTGTCCTCTGTGTACCAGCCTTTTCCGAGGTTCCCGTCACCGGTCCAGTCGGCGCCGACCTTGAGCTTGGAATTGACCGTCCCGAACCTTTTCGCCCAGTTGGCCTTGAAGCCCAGTTTCCAGCTCAGCGGCTGGTTGTCCTCGGCCATAACGTATGTCCACTGCCCGGCCGGAATGAGCTTGACCGCCGCATCGGGGTTCTCTTCGTAGGTCTGCCCAATGAAATACCCTTCCTCGGTGCCGTGGAAGAACGCTTTCGATGCGGCTGAAGAGTCGGATGACTTGTATTTGTACAGCTTGTTGTTGTAGGAAACGGAGCCGTTAAGCTCGATGTTGGTAATCCAGGCCTTGCTCAGCAGCCAGTTGAGGCTGAAGTTCGCCCTCACAGCGTTGTCGTTGGTCATTTCCCAGTCCACCCCGTAGGAGTCCGGGTCGGCCTCGCTGTTGTAGCCGCCCCAGTTTCCGGTTGCGCCAATGCTGAAGCGAAGCGGCATATCGGAAAGCAGACCGTCGGAGAAGGTGTTGCTGTAGCCGAGGCTCAGCTGCCTTCTGGTGTAGGCCGTGTAGGGGGACATAAGCTCGCTGATTGCGCGGGTGTACTCGAGGTCGGTGTTGATGACTCCGCGGCTTCGGCCCCGGGAAGTTTCCCCGAGGGAGAATCCTTTGGTGAACGATGCCTGCTTCGTGCGCGGGTTGGTGGAGAGGGTAATCATATATGGGGTCTTGCCCTTTCGGGTGTTGACTTTCACCACTCCCGAGGTCATATCTCCGTACTCGACGCTCGGCACTCCGGTAATCACCTCCACTGACTCCACGTTCGAGGTGGCGATGTTGTTGACGCTGGTGCCTTTCACTTCGCCGCTGGTGGGGTCAAGCCCGAGCATCGCGTTGCTGGAAAGCCTCACTCCGTCCACTTCCACGGCAGTTCCGAAGGATGCGAGCGCACCCTCGCCCTTTGAGTCGGAGCGGATGGAGAGGACTTTGGAAGAGGTGAGGTTGGAGTTCTCGGTCACTCCGCCCGGAAGAAGGGAGGAGGCCTCGGAGAGGTTCGTCATCTGCATGTGGTCGAGCGCCGTGCGGTCCATAGTGCGGCTCGTTGTCGCGCTGGAGGTGTTTTCCTGGGCGGTTATGACCACGCCGTCAAGCGTGAGGTTGTCCTCGGCGAGGCGTACGCAGTAGTTTTCGATGTCTTTGGAGACGGTGATTTCTTTCTCGTCGGTCACATATCCGAGGCAAGAGACGCTGATTATGTTCTTGCCCGCAGGGACATTCTTGATTGTGAAGCAGCCTTTCGCGTCCACAATCGCCCACTGTTCGCTGCGGCTCAGAAGGACGGTGGCGTAGTCGATGGGGTTGCCTTTCTTGTCCAGGATGGTTCCGGAGATGGTGTATGACTGCGCTGCTGCCTGGAGCGACATCAGAGCAAGAGCCAATATGATTGCAAGTTTCTTCATTCTCGGAATTTTTGGCCTTTACGGCCTGCATAACCACTTTGGAGACTGAACACTATTCTCCCTTAAACTAACCGAGCCGCAAAGTTAGAGGTTTTGCGGCTCGGTTCTATCACTATTTATAGGTATTTTGAAGATACCTGATAAAAAACGGTCTGCCGCTTTATTTGAGCCTGTAGCTGATTCCCGGGTGCTCGAAGGAGATTTTCGCAGGGATTTCGCGGATGTCGTCCTTTGCGTACTGCACTGTCCAGGTTTCCATCGTCATCAGCTCCCACACCTTTTCGGCGGTCATCGGAGCGGCGTAGCGGACCTGGATTGAAGGTACGAGGTCCTTGTTCAGGGCGATATAGACCCCGATTATTCCCTCTTCCTTTGACAGATGGTTGCTTAGGTACGGCATCATCCTCCGCACAATCGGCTTCTCATAGTTCTGATTTGCAATCTCATAGACCCACTGCGGCTGACCCTTGTACTGCTCCGCCCTCTGCTTGAACTCTGCGGTGAACGCTCCTGAGGCCTCGAACATCTTGTGGAGATATTCCTTCACTCCGATTGTCGTGTACCCGGGCTCCATCCTGACGAACTTGTAGTCCACCGGAGTGTCCTTCGTTCCGCCGCCGTGAGTAGGCATACTCAGGACCTTTTTCTCCACAACTTCCTTGAACCAATCTTCGCTAAGATCCTCATTCATACCCATATAAACCCTCACGATGAGCGGGCAGGCGAACTCGGATTCCACTCCGAAAATGCTCTTTCCCGTGTTTCTCATCTGAAGGCCGAGGTAGTTCAGATCCACCTTGTCGTACATCTTTTCGGTCCTGATTGTGACGATTTTAAGCGAGTCCACCTTCGCAGGGTCAGGAGTCCAGACGCGGAACATCGACGGGGTGAAAATTGCCTCCTGGAGGGCGTCCGGTTTGATTACTGTCGTGTCGATGAGGACATCGGCCTTGTGGTGGGTGACGTAGGTCTTCACTCCGTGCACGCCGGCAATCCTTTCGAGCTTCGCCTTGAACGCCATCGAGCTGCCGTAGCATTTTACTGACCGAAGGCCGTCCAGGCGCACCGTCTGAAGGTTCTCGCGCGGGATAATGTGCCCGGTGACAGTGCCGGTGGAGTCCACCTGGTCGATTCCCCATTCCATATTTATGGTAGGAAGCTCGAACTGAGTCCCCGCCCAGATTCCAAGAGCGGTGAGTGCGACGGTAAGAAGCGCAGGGACATATTTCCAGAATCCGCCCTTGCTGCGGCGGCTAACTCCCATCCGTACGGCTCCGTTAGGGCAGACGGCCGTGCATTCTCCGCAGAGCGTGCAGTCAACGCAGCTCACTCTGTTCTTGCAGCCTTCGACATCGATGTGATAAGGGCAGTGGCGCGTGCACTTCTTGCAGTGGTTGCAGAGCGAGTCGTCCTTGATGACGGCGATGCTCTGGAGAGTTGCGTTCGGAAGGATAATTTCAAGCAGGTAGCCCCCGGCGCAGAAAACGGCGAGAACGGCCACCCAGTTGATTTTCACTCCGCAAAGGCTCACAATGAGAGTGCCTCCGAAAAGCACTACGTCCCACCACCAGTACTTAAGCGCGTTGGAAGCGGCCCCGAGCGGGCAGACATACCTGCACCAGAACCTGTCAATGAGGAAGCCTCCAAGCACAACAAGCACAAGCGAAGTGATTGACATCCAGAGCGTTATTTCGCCCTTGAACCCGGTTGCGACGGCGTAGTAAGGGTCGAGATGCTTGCAGAAAAGTTCGCTTGCCGAAATCGTCGAGTAGAACACGACAAAAAGCAGGGCATATTTGAAAATGCGAAGAATCTTGTCAAGGACGCTTCCGTTGCGGATGGCAAGACCCTTTTTCCAGCCCAGCCCCTTGCGAACCCCCGTGAGGAAGTCCTCCACGGTGCCGATAGGGCAGAGGTAGGCGCAGAAAAGTTTGCTGAAAAGAATTACGGCAATGGCGAGTACCACTCCCATCACCACCTGCACCGAAGACATCGAGCAGGGCAGCGTCCCCCCGGCAAGGAAGGTTGCGAGGGCTTCCAGTCCTCCCATCGGGCACCAGGCCTCCGGGTCAGCCTTGTCCGCTCCAAGTTTCACAATTCCGGTCAGCACCAGAACAAGTGCCGCAAGCGATCCCCACTGAAGCAGATGCTTCATCCAGTTCCGCAAAATTTTCGATTTTTTAGCCATATAAAGTAAAATTGAATGTAATTCTGAATGTAACTCT
>CAYNDY010000085.1:0-2568 GCA_964396105.1 uncultured Muribaculaceae bacterium | reverse complement strand
AATGTAACTCTAAATGTAACTCTAAATGTAACTTTAAAGGTATAACAATAGCAAACTAGACTAAAAAGGATGAAGAACAAGGCTTGCGACGCGCCCAATACCGGAGCAACCTTTGGGTTGTGAGGATTTGGGCAAGGAGTATAACGCAGTAATTCGCCTTTTTAGTCGGTTTGCGCCGCTATTTTACAGTCCCCATTTTGGCAGCCCGTTTGGCTCTCTGCTTCTGCGCCTTCGCCGCGCCCTGCTTCAGATAAGCCGCCCACTGCTCCTCGGTGAAAAACTTTTTGTAGGAAGCGTCGATTTTCTCCATCCACTTGTCCTGCACCATCTGGTACATCGAGGTGTTGCTCACCTTGTTGGCCTGAAGCTTCCCGATTTCCTCCGCAAGGCCGGTGTAGTCGGTCACAAGCGTCGAGTCCACATAGAATAGCTGCCAGTCTTCAAGCTTCACCGCCCTCTGGAGCCGCTCGGTTTCCTTCTCCGCAAGTTCGTAGTAATCAGGCTGCTGCGGCTGCTGCTGGGCGTATGCCGCAAGGCCGAGGCACAGGGATGCAAGTACAGTAAATATCCTTTTCATATATATAGGTGTATTTTTGCCGAAGGAACGGGGTTATATGTCCCTCCGGGACCACAAAAGCACAAAATTAGTAATTTTTATCTAATTTTGCAGTGTGCGTCCTCCGGACGCCGTGGCGGCTTTGTGCAATGAGAATGAACCGCCTCTTGCCCAGGATGGTACAACCCGCCTGATACCCAATGAAATAATAGTGAATATATGAATACAGCAAAAAAACTCTCCCTCTGCGCCGCCCTCGCACTCGCGGCAGCAGCATCCCTCGCCTCCCCCCAGGAGGCCAACGCCTGCAGCAACATCCTTGTCACCGCCGGAGCCAGCGCCGACGGCTCGAATATGATTTCCTACGCCGCCGACTCCCACCAGCTCTACGGCGAACTCTACTACCTCCGCGGCGGCTTCTGGGACGCTGACGCCACCCGTGACATCGTGGACTGGGACAGCGGCAAATTCCTCGGAAGAATCCCCCAGGTTCCCGTCACCTACCAGAGAGTCGGAAATATGAATGAAAAGCAGCTCATAATCGGCGAGACCACCTACGGCGGAAGGAGCGAACTTTGGGACACTACGGGCCTTATTGACTATGGCTCACTTATTTACATCGCCCTTGAACGGTGCTCCACGGCCCGCGAAGCCATCGAGACCATCACCGGCCTTGCCAACACCTACGGTTACTGCTCCGAGGGCGAGTCCTTCTCCATCGCCGACCAGGACGAGGTCTGGGTTATGGACCTCATCGGCAAGGGAACCAAAATCGAGAACGGAGTGAACGTTCGCAAGGGCGTCGTCTGGGTGGCCCGCAGGGTGCCTGACGGATACATCTGCGCCCACGCCAACCAGGCCCGCATCAGCACCTTCCCGCTCGACGACCCCGAGAACTGCCTCTACGCCCCTGACGTGATTTCCTTCGCCCGCGAAATGGGCTGGTTCAAGGGCAAGGACAGCGAATTCAGCTTCTGCGACACCTACGCTCCGCTCGACTTCAGCGGAATGAGAGCCTGCGAGGCGAGGGCGTGGTCTGCCTTCAACATCCTCTGCAAGGGTCAGTTCACCTTCATCGACGACAAGGGCAACGAGGTCACCCGCCCTGCCACCGACTTCCTCCCGTACGCTATGGGCCGCGACAAGAAAAAGCGCTTCCCGCTCTTCGTGAAGCCTGCCGAGAAAGTCACGGTGAAGGACGTGGCTGATGCGATGCGCGACCACTTCGAGGGCACCCCGATGGATATGACAACCGACATCGGAGCCGGCGGAAACGCCCTTCCGTACCGCTGGAGGCCTATGGAGTGGGAAGTGAACGGCAAGAAATACATCAACGAGAGGGCTATGGCAACCCAGCAGACGGGCTTCTGGTTCGTGGGACAGAGCAGAGGGTGGCTTCCTGACACAATCGGAGCTCTTCTGTGGTTTGGCTGCGACGATGCTGCAACATCTTGGCTCTCACCGATTTATGTCTGCACAAAGGAGGTTCCGGAGTGCTTCCGTGAGGGCAACGGCGACATTCTCCACTACTCCGCCACCTCAGCCTTCTGGATGTGCAACCGTGTTGCGAACGCCTGCTACAAGGCCTACAACATTATGGCTCCGACAGTGCGCGAGGCGGTTGACGAGTGGGAAAACCGTCAGATCGTGGAGGTTCAGAAGGCCGATTCCGCAGCCAAAAAAATCTTCAACAGCGAAATCCAGCTCAAGCCTAAGTTCCTCCGCCGCAACGAAACCGTCCGTCCGCAGTACGACCGCGTGCCCAAGACAAGAGAATACTTGACGCAGTTCTCCGTGAACACGGCGCAGGAAATGTTTGCGAAATGGACCGAAATGGAGGAATACCTCCTCGTGAAGTTCCTCGACGGCAATGTGAAGGCCCAGAATCCCGACGGCAGCTGGGTCACCAACGGCTATTCCGACAAAATCCCCGACAAGATCGGCTGGCCGGGCTACACCGAAAAATGGAAAAAGGCCGTAGTCAAGGACAACGGCAAGACCCTCCGGGAACG
>CAYNDY010000084.1:0-8111 GCA_964396105.1 uncultured Muribaculaceae bacterium | reverse complement strand
AGCTCGCGCGTCGCGTTCTCCGGGAGCTTTGTCTGCACTTTTTCGTCTTCCATATTGTTTTACACTAATAATTATCAAATGTGTTCTACCTCCGGGTGGAGGTCTATGTTAAACTTCTCCCGCACCGAGGCGATAATCGCGTTTTCCAGGGCTATGACTTCCTCCGGGGTGGCGCTGCCGCTCTTATTCACGATAACAAGCGGTTGCTTCGAGTAGCAGGCGGCTCCGCCCATCTCCCGGCCCTTCCATCCGCACTGCTCGATGAGCCAGGCGGCGGGAACTTTCACGGCAGGCTCTCCGTCCTGAAGAACGTCGTAGTGCGGAACTGCGGCCTCGGGGCCGTTTGCAGCGCGGTGCGCCGAAAGAATCTTCTCAAAGTGCGCGGGAGAGATGACCGGGTTCTTGAAAAAGCTGCCGGCAGAGCCGAGCGTCTCGGGCTCAGGGAGTTTCTCGCGGCGGATTGCGGTCACGACCTCGCGGATTAGCGCGGGGGTAAGACCCTCGGGGAGCTGCTCCTTCGAGCCCTTCTGTGGAGCCCCCGCTGAAGAGCCCTCCCGGAGAGCGGCCTCAACGGCAGAGCGGAGATGGCCGTAGTCAAGATGCGGATAAGGAGCGCGGCTCAGGGCAAAAAAGACCGAGGTGACGGCATAGCGGCCCTTCCACTCGCCCTTGAAATTGGAGGCGCGGTAGCCGTAGCCGCATTCGCTGTTCTTAAAGGAAACGGCCTTTCCGGAAGGAATCTCAATGCAGTTCACTCTCACGATAACATCCTTTGCCTCAACGCCGTACGCGCCCACATTCTGCACCGCTCCGGCGCCCACTTCCCCGGGGATGTGGGAAAGATTTTCCACTCCCCAAAGCCCCTCGGCGGCGGCCCAGGCCGCAAAATCGTCAAAAACGACTCCTGATCCGACCTCAACGAGAATCTCGTCCTGCAAAGAGACGCCGCCCAGCGGGAAGCCATCGCCCAAGAGAGCCCCTGCCTCCGCCTCTGAAAGAACACGGATGTCCTTCATCGCGCTGTGCACCACCGTGCCCGGGAAATCGCGGGTGAAAAGAAGGTTGCTGCAGCCCCCGACAAAAAGAAGGGGACGCGGAAGGGACGCTTCGCTTAAAATGGCGCGAAGCTCCTCGGGGCTTTCGTACTCGGCGAAAGCCGCGGCGGTGACCTTCATCCTGAAGGTGTTCGGTATTACCTTATTATATAATATAGTCATATCTTTTCTCAATCGGTCAATTCCTTATTGCGGGCGGGCATAGCCTTCCGTCATTTTGCAAGCTGGTTTGAAAGGGCTGACTTTATACGGCTCTGCTCGGCGAAGGCTGCGAGGGCCTTTTCCTGCTCGGCGGGGTCTGCAGAGGTGAGCATAACCTTCTGGAGACCCTTCAGCACCAGTTCCGTGTTCATCAGCTGGATTCTTATCATCAGTTTCGGGATGTATGTCACAAGCACCGTGTCGGAAGATGTCAGCGTGTTCTCGAAATTCTTGACCGTTATGCTGTATTTGTCAAAAAGCAGGTCGCGGGCGGCCGAACTTGTCGCAGGGTCCTGACTGTCGCGAAGGCGGGTGAGGATCTGGGACTGCTGCAGGCCGCTGTCGTAGAGCGAGGTGTACTGCTGAAGGAGCGCCGCATACATCGAGTTGTGGAAGACTATCCCGTTGCCTTCCAGAGTGTTGAGTATGAAATCCGCCACAGTAGGCTCCGGGCTCTCGCTGTCGTAGAGCGGAGAATCGCTGTCGAATTTGAGGAGATTATCCCCATATTCGAGAAGGAAACAGAGGATTTCCCTTTCCACAGGGGCCGTGAGCGGCTCTTCCTCGCGCGGCCCCGCCGCCTTTTGAGGAGCGGCTCCATCCGGAAGCCCTCCCGCAGGACCTGAAGCAGAAGCCTCTGCGGCACCGGGATTTCCCTCAGCATCGCTCTCTCCCCGGGAGGCTCCGCCCTGAGGACTGCCCCCTTCGCCGCCTTCCCTGCGCGCCCTTTCGGCATCGCGCTCACTCTGCCGCTTTTCGGCAAGAAGCATCGCGTCGCGGGTGTGGCGCACACGGTCGTAGAGAAGCTGTTCGTCCGTGCGGAACTTGGCGGCACAGGACTGGATGTACATCGCACGGGTAATCTGGTCCGGGATGAGGGCAATAGTGTCCGCCACCTCGTTTATGAGCGCGGACCTTTTCAGCGGGTCCGATCCGGCCTCTCCGAGAAGAATGTCGGTCATAAAACCGATGAAGTCCTGCTCGTTCTGCTTTATATAGTCCTGAACCTCGGCGAGAGTGTGGGATTTTGCGAAATCGTCAGGGTCCTGTCCGTCTGGAAGAAGCACGACTCGCACATTCAGCCCGCCCTTGAGCACAAGGCCGATGCCGCGGATTGCAGCGTGAATGCCCGCGCTGTCCCCGTCGTAGATGATTGTCACGTCGTCCGCGAACCTCTTTATAAGGGCGACCTGCCCCACTGTGAGCGAAGTTCCGCTGGAGGCCACGACATTCATAACCCCCACCTGGTGCATCGACAGGACGTCGAGATACCCTTCCACGAGTATGCACTTTCTCTGCCGCGAAATCTCCTGCTTGGCGAAATAGATTCCGTAGAGCGAGCGGTTCTTCACATATATCTCCGTTTCGGGAGAGTTGACATATTTGGCGATTTCCTTGTCCGAGCGCAGCGTACGGCCTCCGAAGGCGATGACCTGCCCGGTCACGGAATGGATCGGGAACATCACCCTGTCGTAGAAGCGGTCCACGAGGGAGCCGTCATCCTTGCGGATGCTGAGGCCCGTCTCCACAAGGTATTCCTCCTTGTAGCCGGCCTCGCGGGCTGCCCTGCTCAGAGCGTCCCTGCTTTTCGGAGCCCAGCCGAGCCCGTATTTTTCGATTGTCGAGTCCTCAAGGCGGCGCTTGCCACGGAAGTAGCTGTAGGCTATGGCCTTGCCGTCCGGGGTCTGGAGCTGCTGCCGGAAAAAGTCGTAGGCGAATTTGGAGACCACAAGAAGGCTGTCTCGGTGCTGCTTGCGGGCGATGTCCTCAGCGCTTTCCTCCTTTTCCTGCACCTCGATGTGGTATTTTCGGGCAAGAAGGCGGAGAGCCTCGGGATAGGTGAGGCTTTCCTGCTCCATAACGAAATTCACCGCAGAGCCCGCCTTGCCGCAGCCGAAGCACTTGTAGATGCCTTTGGACGGCGAGACGTGGAACGACGGGGTCTTCTCGTTGTGGAACGGGCAGCAGGCGACATAGCCTGAGCCGCGGCGCTTGAGTGTGACGTAGTCACTGACTACATCAACAATCTGCGCCGCGTCCAAAATCTTGTCGACAGTCTCCTGAGGAATCATTTATTCAAATTTTAGCTTCTCCAATCTGCCCCTGCTCTGCGTATGTGTGTGTGGGGGGGGGCAGAGGTTTTTATTGCTCCTCGGGGGTCTCGATGTTAGCTTTCTGCTCTTCAGGTTGAAGGGCCTTCTTTACCTTCCGCTGAATCATCATAATCTTCACGGACGAAATCAGCTCTGAAAGTCCTGAAACCACGAGAGCCACACCGACGATGATTGCGACAGTCTCGGTGAAGAGCTGGGAGGCGAACATAAGCACCAAGCCGAGCCCGACCTCAACCACCGGAAGAAGGAAGAACCAGAATCCGAAACGAATGACCCTGCACGCGCTGATGAGCACGATAACCTGATAGATGCCGGCAAGAACGAGAAGGAAGCCGATGAGTTTCACCGCGATGTTGGCGATGTAGCCCGAGAACATAAACACGAGCACAGCCACGGCGATTTCAATCAGGGCGTTGCTCAGATACATCCCGAAGTGCCTTTCCTTGCGGTTGACAAAGGAGTAGACGAGCATTCCGACGCCATAGAGTCCGAGGACGATGGCAAAAATTTCAACGAGAAGAGGAAGCACATCACCGGGATATGCGACGGCGAGAATGCCGAGTCCGAGGGAAGCGAAAGCCCTCACAAGGCCGCTCCAGGGGTTTCTGTAACCGAATGTAATCATAATAATATACTTTATTTACTTATTTTCAATCATTTACGGGGTCTGGCCATTATCCCCCAGGTGGCTTTAGTTCGCTACCTCGCAGAGGAACTTGAGGCGGACGAGACGGATCTCGTTCTCCTCGTAGTCGCTCCCGAGCTCCGCGATCGCGTCCTCAAGCGAATCGGACTGGGCCTCGTCGCGGAAATACTCGAAAATCTCCTCAACGACGTCGTCGTCAATCGTCTGGCGGATGTAGTAGTTGAGATTGAGCTTGAGGCCCGACTGGACCAGAGACTCGATTTTCGTCAGAAGCTCGTCAAATTCCATTCCGAGAGCGTCCGCAATGTCGTCAAGGGAAACCTGACGGTCGATGTTGCTGATGATCATTCCGGTCGTGCTCGGCTTCGGGGTGCTGCGGATTACGACAAAATCAGACGGCCGCTCGATTTCGTTCTCCTCCACATAGCGGGAAATGAGCTTGAGGAACTCCCCGCCGTACTTTTTCGCCTTTCCGTCGCCGACTCCCTGACAGTGATGGAGCTCGTCGGTGGTGAGAGGGTACATAATGGACATATCCTCGAGGGCGGCGTCGCTGAAAATGACCCACGGCTGGAGCTTGAGCCGGTGCGCGAGGTCTTTGCGGAGGCTCTTGAGCATCGAAAGCAGCACCTCGTCTCCGCCTCCGCCGCTTCCGGCCTTGACCGATGCGGGAACCGAGTCCTCATCGTCCTCCTCCCCTGCGGCGTACTCCCTGTCCTCGGTGAGCATTATAGGGGTAGGATTCTTCGCATACTCCTTTCCTTTAGGGGTCACGCTTATAAGTCCGTATGCCTCGATGTCCTTGTCCAGAAGATGGAGGATGAGGCCCTGGTGAATCACGGCGGCCCAGAAGTGGGCGGTGTGGTCCCTTCCGGCGCCGAATGCCTCCAGACGGTCGTGGCGGTAGGATTCTATCAGCGAATTGGTCTCTCCCGCAAGGATGTTCGCAAGATGCTCTGTCTTGAACCTTTCAGGAAGCGAGTCCACGAGGTCGATGACCATACACATCTGCGCGGAGCCCTCGAACTGGCGCTTTGGATGCAGGCAGTTGTCGCACGCCCCGCAGTTGTCCTGAGTGTAGTCCTCACCGAAGTAGTTCAGAAGCAGTTTCCTGCGGCACTGGTTGGACTCGGCGTAGGCCATAGTCTCCATAAGGAGCTGACGCCCGATTTCCTGCTCGGCGATGGGCTTACCCTGCATAAATTTCTCCAGCTTCTGGATGTCCTTGCTGCTGTAGAAGGTTATGCACTGGCCCTCTCCGCCGTCTCGGCCGGCACGTCCGGTCTCCTGATAGTAGCCTTCGAGACTCTTCGGGATGTCGTAGTGGATTACGAACCGCACGTCAGGCTTGTCGATGCCCATTCCGAAGGCGATGGTGGCCACGATGACGCTCACCTCCTCCATCAGGAACGCGTCCTGGTTCTCGGCGCGGGTCTTCGCGTCCAGCCCTGCGTGGTATGGACGGGCGGCTATCCCGTTGACACACAGGAACTCCGCTATTTCCTCAACCTTTTTGCGGCTGAGGCAGTATATGATGCCGGATTTGCCCGGATTCTGGCGTATGTATTTGATTATGTCGCGCTTGGGGTCGGTTTTGTCGCGCACCTCATAATATAGATTCGGCCGGTTGAAGGAGGACTTGAAGACCCTGGCGTCCTGGATGCCGAGGTTCTTCAGGATGTCGCTCTGGACCTTGGGGGTGGCCGTCGCCGTGAGGGCGATTATCGGAGCGCGTCCGATTTCATCCACGATTTCGCGTATGCGGCGGTACTCCGGACGGAAGTCGTGTCCCCATTCGGAGATGCAGTGGGCCTCGTCAATGGCATAGAAGGAGATGTGGATTTCCTTGAGCAGGGCCACGTTCTCGGGTTTGGTGAGGGACTCCGGAGCCACATACAGAAGCTTCGTCACCCCCTTGAGCAGGTCTTCGCGAACCTCCGCGAGCTGGGTGCGGCTGAGCGAGGAGTTGAGGAAATGGGCCACTCCCTCGCTGCCCTCCACAAAGCCGCGGATGACATCGACCTGGTTTTTCATAAGCGCGATGAGCGGGGATATGACTATCGCCGTCCCCTCCATCAGAAGGGCCGGAAGCTGGTAGCACATACTTTTTCCTCCGCCCGTAGGCATAAGAACAAATGCGTCATTTCCTTCGACCAGGTGGCGGATAATCTCCTCCTGCCCGGGTTTGAACGAGCTGAAACCGAAGAACTGACGAAGTTTTTCAAGGAGTTTTTCTGAACTTATCATAGCGCGAAACTCAATTATGTTCCAAGTTACGCATTATTTTTTCTTTTGCAAAATAAATGTGCAGTTTTTGTTGTATCTTTGCCCGCTGTCGGGAAATTTTTCCCCTTCGGGGAGGAGATTTTTCGCGTGCGGGGGTATGGATATATATGGGTATATGGATTCCCCCGGGGATATATGGATTTAGGAATAAAACCAAATACATTTATATTTATGAAAGCACTTAGAATTTTTGCGGCTGTACTCGTAGCCACTCTTGCTCTTTCCTGCAAGACAAATACGGTAAAGGTTGATGTCGAGCTTCCGACAACTGCGGATGTCGATTCAGTAAGCTACCTCATCGGCGTTAACTTCGGCTCATTCCTCAAGGGCAACGGTTTCTGCGACAAGCTTTCCGAGCTCAATATGTCCGAGGTGAAGAAGGGTATGAACGATTTCCTCAAGGCTGAGGGTTCAGTTTACGACGAGAACTTCGGCGACCAGTTCAAGGTTAACCCTAACGAGATGGGACGCATCCTCAACGGCTTCCTCTCAAAGAAGAGCGAGTACAAGGCTGCCGAGAACCTTGTAAAGGGAAAGAAATTCCTCGAGGAGAACCTCAAGAACGGCGTTGACACCACCGCTTCAGGTCTTCAGTACGCAATCGCAGAGGAAGGCGCAGAGTACAAGATTCAGCCTAAGGACACCGTTTGGGTATTCTACGAGGGCAAGACCATCGACGGCAAGAAGTTCGACGGCAATATGGACAAGGAAGAGCCTACCCAGTTCGTCGCAAACCGCGTGATCAAGGGCTGGACTGAGGGTCTCGGACTCCTCGGCGAAGGCGGAAAGGCAACTTTCTACATCCCTGCAAACCTTGCATACGGCGAGAGGGGAACCCGCGGAATCGAGCCTAACTCAGTGCTCATTTTCGAGGTCGAGGTCACCAAGGTCGGCAAATTCGTCGAGAACGAAGAGAAATAATTCCGTTGAAGGAAACTAAGATGTCGCACCTTCAAGGAGCACAGTCTGCCCCGGGAAGGTGCGATTTTAATCGAGAAAAATTATGGCACTTGAATTAACAGGAAAGATCATCTCGAAACTCCCTGTCCAGAACGGCACTTCCGCAAGGGGCGCGTGGTCAAAGCAGGAGTTCGTGATTGAATATCAGGAAGGCAACTACCCTACCCAGGTTTGTATGAACGTCTGGGGACCGGACAAGGTGAAGGAGCTCGAAGGCTTCCAGGCCGGCGAGACCGTGAAGGTGTCCTTCAATCTCTCCTCCCGCGAGTGGAACGGAAGGTGGTACTCCGACATCAGGGCGTGGAGGATTGAGCGCGCAGGCGACGGCGCCGCTCCGGCAGGCACGCCGGGCTACACCGCTCCGACAGGCGCTGGCGCGCCTCAGGCTGCACCTGCTCCTGCCGCCACTGATTTCACGGCGGAAGGGGAAGGCGCTGACGATCTCCCCTTTTAGGCGAAATTGCCTAAAGGGACGGTCTGCCGCGTTGTGCGGCTTGCATTATAGAAATAGCGACCAGGTTTTTGAAACCTGGCCGCTATTTTTTTTGTTGGACGGGGTATTTGGTGCACAAAACCCCTTATTTTTGCACCGTTCTCATCTCAAGAAGCAGTTGGTGCGTAGAAACGCCGTTTTACGCGCCGTTTTGTCTGCGGCGTCAGTCTCTCCAGACTCTTTTCTTGAGCCAGAGCTTCGGAATAGGATCTGTAATTTCTACCCAGCCGGTAGGCGTTCAAAACAGAGCTCGGCGTTGATTAGTTGGGACACTCTTTTGCTTTACTTGCGCTCGTCCAAGCTGTGGATGAAGAGGCCGGAGCGGAGCTTGGGCTCGAACCAGGTGGTCTTCGGGG
>CAYNDY010000083.1:2150-8319 GCA_964396105.1 uncultured Muribaculaceae bacterium | reverse complement strand
AAAATCCGGTTCAAGAGAATAGACATTAAGGTCTATGCAAGCCTTCGCGGCCTCCGCCATAACATCGTAATCCTTCATATACATCGCGAACCTTGCCTTCATCGCAAGCGCGGCGCCTTTGGTGGCGTGGGATGAGGACGGGGTGTATGAAACCGGAAGATGCTCGATTGCATAGTCGAAGTCATCATAAACCTTAGGTTTCACCTCGGCGAGAGGAGTTCTCTTCAGCTGAGTTTCAGCCTCTGTAATTGTGTAATACTTGTCGATATAAGGCACATCCCCATAGAAGAAGAGGAGGTCCATATATTTGCAGGCTCTGGCGAAGCAGGCCTCGGCCTTGCACTGCTCGACGACTTTTGCGCTCACTCCGGCCTCTTCCGCCCTGTGGATGTTCTCAAGCAGGGAATTTGCGCGGGTGATGAGTTTGTAGCTCTGCTGCCAGAGGTTGTAGCAGTACCAGGTCTGACCGGTAAGGGTTCCGTCCAGAACAGATCCGCCCTCGCCGCGGTTGGTGTTGCGGTAGGTGAAATTGTCCGTCCACTGCTCTGAGGCAAGAAGAGGCTCCTGCCAGTAGCCGAGGATATAGAACTCGTTCACTGCCATATTGAGCTCGGTCTCGGTGGTGTACCACGACTCGCTGTTACCCTGAGATTTCGGGGTCATATCCATTGATACGCAGGCAGTTGCAAGAACGGATGCAGCAAGGGTCAATGACAATATATTCTTTTTCATATCTATCTTCTCCATTTTTAGAATTTGACAGAAAGACCCATAAGCACGGATGTGGTGATAGGGTATGCGCTCGTTCCCATCTCAGGATCCCATCCTTTCGGATAGTGGCTGAGGCAGAAGAGGTCGTTTGCGCTGACATAGAGTCTGAGACGCGACATCTTCACTTTCTTCGTCCATTTCTCCGGAAGGGTATATCCCAGGGTAATGTTCTTCAGACGGAAATATGCTCCGTTGAAAATCCAGAAGGATGAGGTTGCGTAGTTGTTGTCCGTGCTGACCTTTGAAAGGCGCGGATACTGGGCTGCGGCATTCTCCTCGGTCGTATTGAATGCGCTCCAGTACTTCCCGTCGATGATTGAAGGGATGTTGCCGTAGTTGTTGCGAAGAGGCTGAACGTATGCAGCGGAAAGGTAGGAGTTCTGTTTTCCGATTCCCTGCACTACTACAGAGAAGTCAATGCCTTTCCAGTCGCAGTTGAACCTTCCACCGTACTGGAAACGAGGGAGGGAGTTTCCGAGAGGAACCCTGTCGTACTCTGCGGAGATGACCCCGTCAGGAACGCCGTCAGGACCGGAAATGTCCCTGTATTTAAGGTCGCCGACAGTGACTGAGTTGTTCAGTCTTGCTGACGAGGACACCTCTTCCTGAGTCTGATAGATGCCATCGCAGATGTAGCCGTAGTACTCGTTGAAGTAGCAGCCGGCGCGGTTGATCTTTCCGCCGCTGATGATGTCGGCGTTATTGAGGTAAACTATCTTCGAGGTGAAGTCTGAGAGGTTTGCGCTGACGCTATAGGAGAAGTCGCCTACGTGGTCATTCCAGCCGATTTCGAGGTCGAAACCCTTTGTCGCCATCTTTCCGGCGTTGGTCTTAGGGTTGCTGTAACCCATCATATAAGGGATTTCGATTGAAAGGAGCATATCGTCGGTGTTCTTCCAGTACCAGTCGAAGTTGACATTGAGACGGTTGCGGAAGAATCCGAGGTCCACTCCGATGTCGGTGGAAGTGGTGGTTTCCCAGGTTATGTCCTCGACTGCAAGTCCCTTCTGAGCCGCGGTCTTGTCCGAAACGGTCTCTCCGCCTTCATAGAAGAGAGCGTTGCTGAAGGTCATCAGAGCGAGATAAGGGAAGTAGTTGTCGCCGATTCTCTCGTTTCCGAGCTTACCCCAGGAAGCCCTGAGTTTGAGGAATGAAAGATAAGGCTTAGCGGCCTGCATCCAGTTCTCCTCGGAGATTGCCCAGCCTGCGGAGAATGAAGGGAAGGTGCCCCAGCGGTATTTCTTCGCGAAACGGGATGAACCGTCGTGGCGGACATTCGCCTGGAAAAGATACCTGCCGGCATAGTCGTAGGTAAGGCGGCCGAAGAAGGAGTTGGAAGTGTATTCGGTTCCGTTTCCTGAGTTTGTCTGATAGTCCTCCGGGCCGATATTGAGGTATGGGTAACCGGTGAGCTCATACTGGTCGCGCGCTGCGCCGAGAGTCTCGCTTTTCATCACATAGTTCTCATAACCCGCCATTGCGCCGATGTTGTGCTTCCCGAATGTTCCGTTGTAGTTCGCAAGAATCTGGGAAGTGATTGTGTAGCTGTCGTTGCGGTTCTCGGTGAGGCTGTTCGTTGACCAGGTTGTGCCGCTGTCAAAGTAGCCTCCGATTGTGTCAGGGTCGTCCGCAAGAGTGTAGTAGCAGGCGTTCTTGAACTTCTTGGACTTTGTGTAGTTGATGAATGGCGACACAACTGCAGAGAGTTTCAGGCCCTTCACCGGAGTGAGGTCCAATGAGGCTTTTCCTCCGACCTGCGTGCTCCAGGCGTAGGTTGTACCTCCCTCATTCACAAGAGCATACGGGTTTGAACCGGATTTTCCCTCGGCGTATCTTCCGTCAGACCAGGTGGCCGCATACACCGCCGGCATCATACGCATAGTGTCGAACGGGCTGTAGTTCGGAGTGGTGTTCTTCGCGCGGCGGATATTGAGGTCGAGCGAAGCCGAAAGAAGGTTCGGGAGGATTGTGAAGTCGTTGTTGGTGCGGAGCATCCACCTCTGGTACTTGCGGTTGCCGTACAGACCGTCCACATCGTCGTAGGTGATGGAAGCCTTGGTGCGGACAGTGGAGTTTCCTCCGCTCACAGCCACATTGTGGGAGTGGCGAAGGGCGCTATCCTTGAGGATGAGCTCCCTCCAGTTGGTGATAGGGTAATTGTTCGGATCGGTTTTGTTGTACTCCACCCAGTTCTTGACCTGATCCGCTGTGTAGAGCTGGAAGAAACCGGCCGCGTTGTTGTCATTGTAGAGGAGCTCGTTGCTCATTTCAAGGAAACGGGTCACGCCGACCATCTCAGGCTGGGTCGTAGGGATTTCCCAACCGACTTCGCCGTTGTAGCTGAGGCTGACCTTGGCGGCCTCGCCGCGCTTGGTGGTGATGAGAATGACTCCGGCTGCGGCCTTTGAGCCATAGATGGAAGCCGCAGAGGCATCCTTCAGCACGGAAACGCTCTGGACATCGTTGGAGTTGACATAGTCGATGTCGCTGCACTGAACGCCGTCCACGATGATAAGAGGGCTGGAGTTGTCCATTGTGGTGATACCCCTCACCCTGATGCTGCTCGCAGCGGCTCCCGGGGCATTGCCGTTCCTCTGCACGAGGACGCCTGACATCGTTCCCTGAAGGGCTGTGGAGAGGGTCGTGGTCTTCTTTGCCGCAAGATTTTCTCCGTTTACGGCAGCCACGGCTCCGGTGAGGTCTTTCTTCTTGACCGTGCCGTAACCGATTACGACTGTTTCCTCAAGGACATTGTCAGATTTGAGAACCACTTCGATTCTCTCTCTGGAGTCGACATTCACTTCCTTGGTTTCAAAGCCGAGGAAAGAAACTTCAAGGACTGCATCCGGGGCAGCCTTCAGGTGGAACTCGCCGTTCACATCAGTGATTTCACCTGTCGTTGTACCCTTGATGAGGACGCCCGCGCCGATAAGAGGCTCTCCGGACTCATCCTTTACAAGGCCACTGACGATACCGCTTTGGGCTGAAGCCCGACCGGTACCGAGACAAATGGAGCATAGCGCAGCAGCGATGACTGCAACAAGCCGTGTTTTAGTGTGTCTCATATAATTATCAATTAGTTAATACTTATTTCCTTTATTTTTGTCCATCCAGTGGATGTCTGCAAGGACTTTTTCGTCGCAATCTCGAGAGAAGGTGCATCCGTGGATTTGGTCGTGTCCACCATTCCGACTCCCCAGGTGAATTTTCCGCTTTCCACTCCGTCAAGACTGAGGGTGAACTTATACTGGGTAGGAGTTCCTTTCAGCCACTCGGAAGGCTCTGCGGCGGGGTCCACAAAAACCTTCACGGCCTTGCCTGCGGAGTCCAGAAGAGCGAAGGCGGGCTTGTATTTATAGTTCCACTGAGGGATGTTGTTCGGGCAATATCCCCAGCCGAGGTTCACCCAGCGGTGGGTAATCTGCACTCTGTCGCCCTTTGAAGCGCTAACTGGCACCGTCACCATATCGGGATAAAGCCTGTAGCCGCCTTCCTGAATGAACTGCTCGAAAAGGTCGAAGGCATCGTGGAACCAGGAAAGTTCGCCTGTGCGGATGTCCATCATATTCACCTTGGCTTCCGCGCTCGCCTCATATTCACCCTTGCGCACATCCTCCGGATGCCCTTCGCGGTAGTCTCCCGACGGATCAATCCAGTAGCGGTGCGTGCCGCTCGTGATCCAGCCGCCCTCCATAACGATGGGACGCCTGTTGTTCCATTTTTTAGCGTAGCTTTTCTCCCAGCTCTTGTAGTAGCCTGTCATTCCGAACGCATCGTGACGGAGGCTGTAGCCTTTCTCCACCGCGCTGTCAAGCAGACTCTCGGTGTCGGAAGGCACGGTGTCGGACCAGCCGCCGGAAGTTGCCGTTCCAATCATCCTGTGGTAGTTTATTAGCAGAGCCACTTTCTTGAACGACTCGGAGTAAAGCGTTGTAATCCAGTCGAATACCTGCTTCTTATTGTCAGGGTCGGAGTAGATCAGCGTGTGGCACTCCCCCCACTTTCCGAGTCCGAAGGCATCGATAAAGTCCATTACATCCGGGTCGTCAAGCTTCTTAGCCATAGCCTTGATGAACTTGGAATAGCACTCCTGAAAAACAGGGTCGTCAGGATATGGGGAAATCCTTCCCTTTCCAGGATAATCCGGGTCATCGTAGTATTTGCAGCCCTTGTCAAAGACATACTGCGGAGTGTTCTGACCCTGGTCGCGGCCGTCAACGACAATTCTCAGCGCAAATCTCATATCCCTGTCCCTTACTGACTGGAGTACCTTGCTGAATGTGGAATTTGGGTCATTCCACACATAGTCGCCCTCGGTCGGTTCAAGAGCCTTCCAAGTGGTGCGCAGGTAAGCTGTGCTGGCATAGTCGGAAGCCTTGACGGTGGTTCCAAGCGACTCGACGGAGATTGCGTCATAGCCCTGGGTAGTCCAGAAATTCTCGTCCCAGCTGCGACCGATGTAGAGAGTCCAGCCGTTGAGCGGGTTGCGGAGCACGCTGCTGCGGTCGGGAGTAATCTTCACTGTTTCGCTGTTCGCGTCCTGACCTCCCTCTGAGGATGAGGGGTCTTTCGAGCAGGAAAGAGAAACAGCTGCGAGAGAGATTAAAATTATTATAGTTTTTCTGGTATACATATTATCGTGTAATTCGTCGTATTCTTATAGTGCAAAGACCTATCGGACAGTAAATTCCGAGACAATCGCCCAGCCCTCCGGGGTAAGGCGGGCGGAGTCCACCGCAATGTTAAGGCCAATCCGGTCCTCGTCCCTGCTCATCGTGTCCACAATTCCGGAGAGCCAGCGGTAGTTCCCCGGAGCGAGTCCGCTGAGGTCCGCCTCGATGCTGTGGCTCTTCGGTGTTCCCTTTATCCATTCGGAAGGGTCGAGGGCGCGGTCTACGAAGGTGCGGACCACTTTGCCCTGCGAGTCCATCAGCGCGAAGGCCGGTTTGTAGCGGTGGTGCCACTGGCGGAGGTTGTTCGGGCAGTAGCCCCAGCCGAGATTTTCCCAGGTGTGGGAAAGCGTTACTTTTTCGCCTTGGGACGCGCTCCGGGGCAGGGTCAGGCGGGAAGGATAGAGCCTGTAGCCGCCTTCGCTGACAAACTTCTGAACGAGCTCCGGGTTTGCGAACCAGCTGCGGGTCTCATCTCCAACGCGGAAATCCATCATATTCACGTGAGCCTCCTCGGCGGCTTCAATTTCCGCCCTGCGCACATCCTCGGGGTGTCCCTCTCGGTAGCGTCCGCTCGGATCTTTCCAGTAGCGGTGGTGCGCTCCGGTAATCCATCCGCCCTCGAAGATGATCGGAAGACGGTAGCGCCACCTTTCGGCATAGGCCTTTTCCCAGTCCATATAGTAGCCGGTCATTCCGAAAGCGTCGTGACGCAGGCAGTAGCCCTT
>CAYNDY010000083.1:0-2140 GCA_964396105.1 uncultured Muribaculaceae bacterium | reverse complement strand
TTCTCAGTGTCTGGATTCGGGGCATCCTCCCATCCGTCAATGGTCTGCGCGGCAAGCACCCTGTGATAGTTCATCACAAGCGGGATGTTTGTGAAAAGCCTCGAATATAGGCTCGTAATCCACTCATATACAGGGATTTTATTCGCTTCGTCCATATACCTCATTGAGTGGGCCTCGCCCCATTTTCCAAGTCCGTACGCATCGATGAAATCGATTTCGTCGGAGGAATTGAACCTCGAGGCAAAGGCTGTGAGGAACTTCTCATATTTCTGCTGGAAAACGCTGTCGTCAGGATATGGCGTATAGACCGTTTTGTCGCCGACCTTGCTCTCGAAGCACTTAGCTCCGGCCTCGATTACATACTCAGGAGTGTTCTGGCCCTGGTCCCTGCCGTCCACGACGATTCTGAAGGCGAGCCTCATTCCCCTGCGGCGCACTTCCTGAAGAAGGCCCCCAAGTCTTGAAGAAGGGTCATTCCAGAAATACTCCCCCTCGCGAGGCTCCATCGCGGCCCAACTTGTGCGGATGTAGGCGGTGCCGCAGTAGTCTGAAACCCTTACCGTCTCCTTTCCGTCTGGGCCTGCAGGAAAACTGTCGTAGCCCTGCTCAGTGCCGAAATCCTTGCTCCAGTTTCTTCCAAGATACATAACCCAGCCGCTGAGCGGGTTCTTAACGACGGATGTTCTGTCAGGCTCTATTTCCACAGTTGCATAATCGCCGTCAGAGCCGAGGAAAACTCTCTCACTCAGGCGGATATCCTCCGAGGAGGCCCCGACGCTGATTTCAAACTCGCCCGGTTCAACTGTAAATTTCTTGGATTTGACATCATAGAATGAGAACGCATCGCTGCCAAGGGTAAGTTCCACCCTCGCGCTGACGCCCTTAGGGATGTAATTCTTGCTGAACGCCTTGAGTTCCTTCACAGGTCTCGGAACTGACGAAGCCACATCTCCCACATAGACCTCTGAAACCTCCGCCGCGTCATATTTTCCGGTGTTGGAAACTGTGTAGCTCACCCGGAGGCTGTCGGAGCCAAGACGCTCCAGCTTGAGGTCGGAGTAGTCGAACTTGCTGTAGGAAAGGCCGTAACCGAAAGGATAGCGCACCGGAGTTCCGTTTTTCTCATATCCCCTGTAGCCGTAAAATATGCCTTCACGGTACTCTACTCTCTTTGTTTTGGTGTTCTGGGTGAATACCGGCGTATTCTCGTGATAGGACCCGTGCACAGGATTGTCTTCCCAGCAGTATTCTATGCAGAGAGGCAGTTTTCCACTCGGGCACACGCGTCCTGAAAGGACCTGAGAGACAGCGTCTCCCCCTCTCTGCCCCGGATACCAGGCCAAAAGGATGGCCTCGGCTCCCTCGCTCCAGTCCCTAAAGTCAACTCCGCCGCCGGCATTGAGAACCACGGTAACGTGCGGGTGGGCTGCGGTGATTTCGCGGATGACCCGTCTCTGAGCCGCCGGAATTGCGAACGGGCGGTCAAAGCCTTCGCCCTCCGCCTTGTAGTTGAATCCCGCGCAGTAAACGACTCTGTCCGCAGAGCTGAGCGCCTTTGAGAGCACCTCCCCGTTGACCGCACCCACCTTGACTGAATCTATGACCACACCATTAAACAAAACACTGTCAGGAAGAACACTCACTCTCTTCTCGCCGAATTCCTTAACTAGCCCCTCGGCAACGCTTGTGCTGCGGAAAGGATGAACCAGTCCGCTACCGCCTCCGGTCGGGGTGATGCAGGCGTTGGGACCCATCACAAGGATTTTCTCCCGCTTTCCCTTTATCGGAAGTTCTCCGCCCCTGTTTTCGAGTAGCACGATGCCTTCCAATGCTGTCTGGAGAGCGACCTCATCCGCCTCAGGATTGTCCAAGGGGATGCTTTCGTCCTTCACCTCGCGGTCCAGAAGGCCGAAACGGTTGAGAGTGTGGAGTATATGATATACCTTTAAATCTATTGTCTGCTCAGAAATCACCCCGGCCTTCACGAGCGGTACAAGTTTTTCCGCAGTGAAATACACTCCCCTCGGGCACTCAAGGTCAAGTCCGCCGTTCGCAGCCCCTGAAGAAGAATAGACCGAAGTCCAGTCGGACATTACGATGCCGTCGAAACCCCACTGATTTCTGAGCACTTCGATGTTCA
>CAYNDY010000082.1:3001-8329 GCA_964396105.1 uncultured Muribaculaceae bacterium | reverse complement strand
TGAAGAAATCAAAACTGTTAATGCAATCAGAATCTTTTTCATAATGCACTGAAATTTAATTTGTTGGTTTTATGTTCCAGCCGGGTCTGCCTTTATCCCGTCCTGAACCGTTAGTATTATTTACAAAATATAAGCCTTACTCAGCGGATGGCTCTGCAGGGGCCTCGGAAGGCTGCTCGGCAGGAGCTACCGTTGCCTGCTCCTCCTCGTCATCGCCCTTCGCGACCACTGAAACCGCAGCGATTGAGTCACCGTCCTTGATGTTGATTAGGCGGACGCCCTGGGTGGCCCTTCCTGCAATCCTTATGTCGGAAACCGCCATACGGGTGGTAAGGCCGGAACGGGTGATGATCATAAGGTCATCGTTATCCGTCACGTTCTTGATTGCGATGAGAGAGCCGGTCTTGTCGGTGATTGAAAGGGTCTTCACACCCTTGCTTCCGCGGCTTGTCTTGCGGTACTCCTCGAAGTCGGAACGCTTGCCGTAGCCGTGCTCGCTCACAACAAGGATCGAGTGGTCGGCGGCATCCTCGGCGGATGGCTCATAGCTCAAAATTCCCACAGTCTCGTTGGTCTCGGAGTCGAGGTTGATTGCCTTCACTCCGGAAGCGAGCCTGCCCATAGGGCGGACGTCACTCTCGTCGAAACGCACGCAGCGTCCTTCCTTGCCGGCGATGAAAATCTGGCTGTTGCCGCTTGTGAGCACTGCATCAAGAAGAGAATCCCCCTCGCGGATTGTGAGCGCGATCACGCCGTTTGTCCTCGGCCTTGAATAAGCCTCGAGAGTTGTCTTCTTTATTATACCGTTCTTCGTGCAGAGAACCACATAATTGTTGTTGATGTAGTCCTCGTCCTTGAGGTTGCGGACATTGATGTATGCCCTGATCTTGTCCTCCGCGGTGAGGTTCAGGACATTCTGGATGGCGCGGCCCTTAGATGAGCGGGAGCCTTCCGGAATCTCGTAAACCTTGAGCCAGAAGCACTTGGCGGAGTCAGTAAAGAGGAGGAGGGTACTGTGCATATTGGCGACATAGATGTGCTCGATGAAGTCCTCGTCCCTCTTTGCGGCGCCCTTCATACCCACGCCTCCGCGGGCCTGGGTCCTGTACTCGGTGAGGGCTGTCCTCTTTATATATCCCAGGTGGGAAATGGTCACGACCACATCCTCGTCAGGATAGAAGTCCTCAGGATTGAATTCCTCTGCGGAAAGGGCAATCTCGGTGCGGCGCTCGTCGCCATATTTCTCCTTCATCTGAAGGGTCTCGTCCTTGATTACCTGCATCTGCATTTCGTGACTTCCGAGAAGGTCTGTGCAGTATTTTATGAACTTTTCAAGTTCGTCGTACTCGCTCTGGAGTTTCTCCCTTTCGAGTCCGGTGAGCTGACGAAGCCTCATCTCCACGATTGCGCTCGCCTGTGCGTCGGAGAAGTCGTAGGTGCTGATGAGCGCGGCCTTGGCCTCGTCAACGCCCTTGGATGCGCGGATTATGTTGATGATTTCGTCGATTATGTCCAACGCCTTCAGGAGTCCCTCGAGGATGTGGGCCCTGGCCTGAGCCTTGTTCAGGTCGAACTTGGTCCTTCTTACAATCACCTCGTGACGGTGCTCCACAAAGTATTTGATGAGGTCCTTGAGGTTCAGGGTGTATGGCCTTCCGTTCACGAGAGCCACATTGTTCACTGAGAAACTTGACTGGAGCGGAGAGTATTTGAAGAGGTTGTTCAGAACGACGTTTGAATTGGCCCCCATCTTCAGGCGGATTACGATCCTCACGCCCTCCCTGGTGGTTTCGTCGTTCACATACGAAATGCCGTCAATCTTCTTTGTCTCAACGAGTTCGGCGATTTTCTCAATCATCTCCCTCTTGTTGACCATATAAGGGATTTCGGTCACGACGATGGTCTCCCTTCCGGAGTCGCTCACCTCGATTTCGGTCTTGGAGCGGATTACGATCCTGCCCTGACCGGTCTCGAATGCGTCCTTGATGCCCTGACGGCCCTGGATTATGCCGCCGGTAGGGAAATCAGGTCCCTTGATGTAGTGCATCAGTTCCTCGACGGTGATGTCAGGGTTGTCGATGTAGGCGCAGATGCCGTCGCAGCACTCGCTGAGGTTGTGCGGAGCCATATTCGTGGCCATTCCGACTGCGATTCCCGACGAGCCGTTGAGAAGAAGGAGCGGAAGTTTCGTAGGCAGAACCGTCGGCTCCTGGAGAGAGTCGTCGAAGTTGTTCTGCATATCCACGGTGTCCTTTTCGAGGTCTCCCAGGATGTCCTCGGAGATTTTCTCGAGCTTAGCCTCGGTGTAACGCATTGCAGCCACCGGGTCGCCGTCCATAGAACCGAAGTTACCCTGTCCGAAGACGAGAGGATAGCGGACGCTCCACCACTGGGCAAGACGGGCCATCGCGTCATAGACGCTGCTATCGCCGTGCGGGTGGTACTTACCGAGCACCTCGCCGACGATTCTGGCGGACTTTTTCGTCTGTCCGGAGTAGGACAGACCCAATCCGTCCATTCCGTAAAGCACCCTGCGGTGAACAGGCTTCATTCCGTCCCTCACGTCCGGGAGCGCACGCGAAACAATCACCGACATTGAGTAGTCGATGTAGGCGCTTCGCATCTGCTGGTCGATGTCGACCTGCTCAATCCGGCCCATAGGAACCTTCTCTTCTTCGTTGTTGTTGATGTTTTCTTCCATATAATTATATTACTTTTTTCCCTATAAAACGCCCTCGGTCCATTCGGTAAAATACACGGGACGCAGGCGCGCACATAGTTTGCAAATATACGCAGATTTGCTTAATTTTGCAAAAAAGGAGTCATTATTTGGATTTTTTCTTCCACTTGGAGCTCCATATTAAAAGGATTTTGCGAGCCTTGACCGGCTTCATATACAAAAGGATTTCTACAATGAGAATGAAAATATCGTCGAATCTCAATTCCATCGTGAACTTCGCACGGGAAGAGGCTATGAGATGCGGAAGCTATCAGATTGAGCCTGACCACCTTATGCTCGGACTTCTGAGGCACGGAACCAATTACGGGGCAATGCATCTGAAGATGGACGGGGTGGAGCTGGAGGAGATGAAAATGTTCCTTGACGACAAGCTTTCACGCCCACGGCACATCCCATACGAGGAAATCGACGCGGTGACCCTTTCGCGCGCGGGAGCCAACATTCTGACGCTCGCCGTGCTGGAGGCGATGAGGTTCTCCTCCGACACCGTTGTTCCTGAGCATCTTCTGCTTGCTCTGACAAAGACGCCGGGGAACCTTTCGGGGGTGTATCTCGCGGAGCACGGAATCACCTACAGGGTTCTCGTACGCGAGCTCAAGGACCTGGGGCTGCTGCCGCGGGAAGAGGCTTCGCCGGAGAATATTGACGGGACCGAGGTGCGGTTCACTTTCCGCCGGCCTGACAGCGGGGAGCCTTCAGAAGGTGATTCTACGGGGGCTGGGGCTTCGGAGGAGGGTTCCGGGGACATCGGGCCTTCAGCGGAGGATTCCGAGGCCGATCCGGAAGAAGAGAGCCAAAGGCAGAGCCCGCGCAAAAAGTTTGCGGATTTTTTCCCTCCGGAATATAGTGAGGGGCAGGAAAAGCCGAAAGAGTCGCTTCTGGACCAGTTCGGATATGACCTTACGGCGGCGGCGCGCGAGCACAGGCTTGACCCTGTCGTGGGGCGTGAGGACGAGATTATGAGGGTCATACAGATTCTCGGCCGACGGAAAAAGAACAACGCGATGCTCATCGGAGACCCCGGAGTGGGCAAATCCGCCATCGTGGAGGGCATCGCGATCCGCATCACCACGGGCGAAATCCCCCCTGCCCTGAAGGACCGCCGGCTCATTTCGCTGGACATCGCTTCGGTCGTCGCCGGAACGCGCTACAGGGGCGATTTCGAGAAGAGGCTCAAGGGGATTATGAACGAAATCAGCGAGAATCCCGACGTGATTCTTTTCATTGACGAGTTCCACACTATTGTCGGAGCGGGCGGCGGCTCGGGAAGCCTTGACGCGGCCAACATCCTCAAGCCGGCGCTTGCGCGGGGAGAAATCCAGTGCATCGGAGCGACGACGCTGGACGAGTTCCGCAAGGTCGTGGAGAAGGACGGGGCGCTGGACAGAAGGTTCCAGAAAGTTATGGTGGAGCCGACAAGCGAAGATCAGACCCTGTCGATTCTTCAGCGGATGTGCCCGAGGTATGAGCAGTATCACGGGGTAAGCTACGACGAGGATGCGCTGAGGGCGTGCGTAGGGATGTCGCAGAGATATATTACGGACCGCTGCCTGCCGGACAAGGCCCTGGACGTGATGGATGAGGCGGGGTCGATGGTGCGGCTTCGCGGGGGCGAGGAGCCGAGGGTGGAGCAGAAGGATGTCGCGGAGGTCATTTCGAAGATTACGGGCATTCCTGTGAGCAATGTCGCCAGGAGCGAGAGAGTTCGCCTGCTGGAAATGCAGAGCCGTCTTGCGCGGAGGGTTATCGGCCAGGACGACGCCGTCGAGAGCGTCGTCCGCGCGATTCGCCGCAATCGCGCGGGGATCAAGGATCCCCTCAGGCCGGTGGGCAGCTTCCTTTTCATCGGTCCGACGGGAGTGGGAAAGACTTCCCTTGCGAAGTGTCTTGCCGAATATCTTTTCGACTCTCAGGACAACATAATCCGGATAGATATGAGCGAGTACGGCGAGAAGTTCAACGTCAGCCGTCTCATCGGTGCGCCTCCGGGCTATGTGGGCTACGACGAGGGCGGGCAGCTCAGTGAAAAGGTGCGCCGCAAGCCCTATTCGGTAGTCCTTCTCGACGAAATCGAAAAGGCCCATCCGGACGTGTTCAACCTGCTTCTTCAGGTTCTTGATGACGGGAGGCTCACCGACAGCAACGGTTTCACGGTCGATTTCCGCAACACCATCCTCATAATGACCTCCAACGCCGGTTCGCGCGAAGTTGACGAGTACGGAGCCGGGGTCGGATTCGCTTCGGCGGGGAGAAATGTCGAGGTGAACCGCAAGGCCGTGGTGGAGAAGGTTGTGAAAAAGACCTTCCCGCCGGAGTTCCTCAACAGGATTGACGAGATTGTCTATTTCAGGAGCCTTTCCGGCGAGGACATCCGCAAAATCGTGGACATCGAGCTGAAGGCTCTGCAGGGCAGGATTCTTGAAGCGGGCTACACGCTCAAGGTCACCCCGGGAGTGAAACGTCTTCTCGCCGAGGTCGGTTTCGACCCCTCATACGGAGCCCGTCCGCTTCGCCGCGCCGTTCAGAGGTTCATCGAGGACCCTGTGTCCGAATACATAATCTCCGCAGGTAGCCACAGGGGAAAGAGC
>CAYNDY010000082.1:0-2901 GCA_964396105.1 uncultured Muribaculaceae bacterium | reverse complement strand
AACGCGACTTCCTACACCTCCGCTCTTCCCGAGGGTTTCAACTACAAGGGAGTGGTGGCATTCGCAGGAGCCGTTCTCACCCGGCAGGGAGCGCTTAAATACGCCTCTGCGCCCTGCCCGATGCTTCTTTTCCACGGCACCGAGGACAATGTGGTGAAATACACGAAGATACGCTTTTTCAACCTCGGCTGGTACGGCTCCGACTCCATCGCCTCAGTCTGCGCTGACAAAGGCTACAACTACTCGGTTTACCGCTTCCTTGGCCACCGCCACGAAATCGCCAACTCCGAAAAGGAGAACACGCGGATTATGGAGGAATTCATCCGCCTCAACATAGTGGACGGCATAAAAAGAACAGTCGACGCAAAGGTCAGCGACCCCCGCATCGAACTGTCCGACTTGTCCCTGGGCGACCTCTACAAATAGAGGCCTGCCGTTCACGGGATAGCTTCGCGGATTTTATCTTCTTGAGAAGACATAGGTGAACGACAAGCCTACGGACCTGCCGAAATTGTTGAACATAGATGTCAGAATGTAGTTGTCCGTAACCGAGATTTCCTTATTGTTTACCTGACTTGTCAGATTGCTTCCGAAGATGCTCAATCTGCTGCGCTTCTCTTTACCGAAAATCCAGGAAAATGAGCATCTGACCCGGTGTGTGAACACATTGATGTCGCTTCTTGTTGTCAGCATCCCGGACAAATCCGCCTCGGCACCCAGCTCGAAGCATTTCCAAATCCTTTGAGTATACGCAAGGTAGCCGGACAAATTCATAGAATCATAGAGTTTCGTCCCATTGTTTTCCTGCCGCCCGACACCGATGGTCGGGTAGATTGAGATGAGGGCTGTTTTTCCCTGCCAGTTGAACGGGATGGAGGCAGACAGTGAATTGCTCAGATTAACCTGCAGGGCATCTTCCAGATAGAAAGGGTCTCTGCGGATGTTCCAGGAGAGTTCGATTCCGACATTGGCCTTTATCCTGTTCAGATACTGCGAGTATTTGCCCCCTGCCCAGCCATCGATGCGTCCCGACACATTGACCGGAGTGGTAAGGCTTGAGCCGGCCGGAGCAGTGTAGCCATAATCACCGAGCCAGGTCTCCTCCTGATAATAGGCGGTCTTGGACACGATTGCCTTGGAATAAATGGAACTTCCCGCCTTGAACTCCAGCCCGATGTTCCGCTCTGAGAACGAACGGGCAAACTGTATGTTAAATGTTCTTTTCACCGGCAGGGACAGATTGGGATTTCCCGCATACAGGAACAACGGGTTTGAATCATTGACCACATTGCGAAGCTGCTCAACCCCCGGGACAGATTCCTTCTCCCTGTAGTTGAAGGACAGGCTGTTTTCTCCCCGGCTGTATGACAATTCCGCTCCCACTGCCGGTCTAAGGTAGTTGCATTTCCAATTGGGCAAGTTTTCAAGCCTTTCAGTCCTCAATGAAAGAATATCCTGCACCCCCAGCGTCACAAACGCATAAAGTCCGTCATTTTTTCTTCCATATCTGTACGATGCAGATACTGTCCCGGAAATATAATTTGTCGTAAAGTCCTTTGAATTATTTAGATTCAGCGTGGAGGAGAATATGTCGGTGTAGAGTTTTTTCGTCGTATCATAGACATATTCTGCCGATGCGGAGAATGCCAAAGTGGATTTTTTACCTAATGGCTCGTTCCATATCGCAGCGAAAGATGGCGCCACCTGTCCTGAGGAAAGGGCGTTTGAAAGCCATTCTTTGCCAATGCTGTTTTTCAATGTGTCTATTCTTGCCCCGTTTCCCCAATCGTACGAACCGCTGACAGAAAAATCAAAAAGCATTTTCCGTCCTCTCTTCTCGAACAATTTTGTGAGGGTTGCTGAAAAACTGCCCTTGAATCTGTTTGTCGTATCTCTGGCGGATTTGCTGAATCCTGACCATTTTGCATCCTGCCAGGAAGAAGAACTGTTTAAGTCATTCTGTCTGGTCTGCCCGTATGACAACGCACCTTTGAAGCGCGCCGTGATTTTCCCGCGCCGGATGTTTCCACCGCCCAGATATGAAATGGAATACCCCGACTTCCTGTTCTCAGATGCGGAAGTATCACGTCGCTCGTTCCAAGTTTCTGACGGGAAAAAAGAATATATTGAGCCGCCTGAAGACCTGTCACCGGACGAACTGACACGGACCGTGTGAGAATAACCGGATTTTCCGGGAACGTCCTTTCCTATTCGGAACAGTCCGTTCAGTTCATTGTGCGGATAACTTGTCGGCTGCCCGCTTACGCTATTGTGTCCTCCGTTGATTTCGGCGGTGATTCTCGGTTTCGCACCGATAGAATAATTTCCCACTCTCACATCGCCATCGGCATTCCAGTCGAATTTTCCGTCGGCATTTTTTGACAGGAACATTCCTCCGGAAGCGGTGAGAGATAATTCACCGACGTGTTCGAGCGGTTTCCAGGTATGGACATCCATAACCCTCTCTTTCGCGACGGTGTCGTCATCCTCCATATCATCTACGGCTTTCTTGTCATAAACTTTCACGGACTTGACCTCATTGGCGAGCACCATATCCATCGCGTTTTTCATATCCTTTCCGAACAGATTGTTCCCGTTAAACAATATCCTGTCAATCTGCTGCCCGCGATAGCTTATGCCGTTTTCCTCCACCGCGACCCCTGGCATCTGTTCCAGCAGGCGTCTGAAGCTCTGGCCTTCCAGTGTATTGAATGCTTTCGCGTTGAACACAGTGGTGTCACCGTGCATAACCATTGCGACGGCATCGCCCTTTACTATTATGGAGTTCAAAACCATCGGCTCTTCCTGCATCCCGATTTTCACATAGGTGTCAACCCTCGGCTCGAAATGCAGTGAGTCCCTACGTGTCCTGTAGCCCATAAAGGATGTAATTATCACTGA
>CAYNDY010000081.1:0-8335 GCA_964396105.1 uncultured Muribaculaceae bacterium | reverse complement strand
GCGAAGAAAAAAGCCGAAGCGGAGGGAAAGTAGGCGGCTGTTTGCAGGGGGATTTAAGAGAAAAGTTTTAATTTTGCATACCGATTTAAAACTAGAACACCGAATACGAGATAGATGGAAAATAAGAAAATGAGCAACTTCCGCTGGGTCATCTGCGCGATGCTTTTCTTCGCGACGGCGGTAAACTACCTGGACCGGCAGGTCCTTTCCCTCACCTGGGATGAATTCATTAAACCAGAGTTCCATTGGGACGAATCCCACTACGGAACCATAACTTCCATATTCTCAATCATCTACGCAATCTGCATGCTCTTTGCCGGCAGGTTCGTGGACTGGATGGGAACGAAGAAGGGCTACCTCTGGGCAATCGGAGTCTGGTCCACGGGAGCCTGCCTCCACGCACTCTGCGGGGTGGTGACCGAGACCGTGACGGGGCTTGAGAACGCCGGGGAACTCATCAGGGCGACGGGAGACACGGCAGTGCTCATTTCGACTGTAAGTATGTACTGTTTCCTTGTGGCCAGGAGTGTTCTTGCCCTGGGCGAGGCGGGAAACTTCCCTTCAGCCATCAAGGCCACTGCGGAGTACTTCCCCAAGAAGGACCGCGCGTTCGCAACATCCATTTTCAACGCCGGAGCGTCAATCGGCGCGCTGGTGGCACCGCTCACCATTCCGCTCATCGCGAAGGCCTGCGGATGGGAGATGGCGTTCATAATCATCGGTGCGCTGGGCTTCATCTGGATGGGCATCTGGGTGTTCGTCTACGACAAGCCTGAGCGCTCGCGCTTCGTGAACGCGGCGGAGCTTGAATACATCGAACAGGACAAGAGGATTGAGGCCGCAGGAGCAGGCGCTGCAGGAGGGGAAGGCGCTTCAGACGGGGCTGTTCAGAGCGCATCTGAAGGCGAGGCTAAGGACGCATCGGAGAAGACTTCTCAGAGCGACGAGGCTCCCGGGCAGAAGAAAATCACAATCTGGCAGGCCCTTCGCTACCGCCAGACCTGGGCCGTAATCTCCGGCCGCTTTATGGCCGACGGCGTGTGGTGGTTCTTCCTTTTCTGGACCCCGTCCTACCTCAACGCCCAGTTCGGCATCAAGACCAGCGACCCGCTCGGTATGGCGCTGATTTTCACCCTCTACGCCATCACAATGCTCTCCATCTTCGGTGGCAAACTCCCGACGCTCTTCATTAACCGCGCCCTCAAAAAGGGCGGAGCGTTCGACCCGTATGCCGCAAGGATGAAGGCTATGCTCATATTCGCCGTTGTGCCGCTTCTTGTGCTGCTGGCTCAGCCGCTTGGAAGGATTTCCCCGTGGTTCCCCGCAATCATAATCGGAATCGGCTGCGCGGCGCATCAGTCCTGGTCCGCGAACGTCTATACGACAGTGAGCGATATGTTCCCGAAACAGGTCGTGGCGACGGTTACCGGCATCGGCGGAATGGCCGGAGGAATCAGCTCGATGATTATGCAGAAGTTCGCAGGCGAACTCTTCGTCTATGCCGGCGAAACAAATCTTCAGTTCCTCGGGTTCGAGGGCAAGCCGGCGGGATATTTCATCGTTTTCTGCATCTGCGCCGTGGCATACCTCATCGGCTGGATTCTGATGAAGTCCTTTGTGCCTAAGTACAAAGTCATCAAACTATAAAAGGAGGCCGACTAAAAAGCGGTCTACCGCGTTGTTCTCCTTGCCCAAATCCTCTGGGCCAACAGGTTGCTCCGGTATTGGGCGCGTCGAGAGCCTTGTATCCCATCTTTTTATTCGACCTCCTTCCCACCGCACGGAAATCGAACTTTTCAAATTCGCATACATATTATGGAACCTTTCATAAACGACGACTTTCTCCTCGGCAATGAATACGCCCGGGAACTCTATCACACCAGCGCGGAAAAACTTCCGATAATCGACTACCACTGCCACCTTTCCCCACGTGAAGTGGCCGAAAATCACCGCTTTGCCGACATTACCGAGGTCTGGCTCGGCGGCGACCACTACAAGTGGCGGGCTATGAGGTGGAACGGAGTGAGCGAGGACTACATAACCGGAGGCCGTTCAAGCTGGGAGAAGTTCGAGAAATGGGCGGAGACAGTGCCATACACTATGCGCAACCCCCTCTACCACTGGACCCACCTGGAACTCGCAAGGGTTTTCGGCATCTACGAGACTCTCTCCCCGAAGAATGCCCGCGAGGTCTACGACAAGTGCAACGTCCTTCTTCAGGGTGAAGAGTACAGGGGACAGGCGCTTATGAAGCGTTTCAATGTGGAGACTGTCTGCACCACCGACGACCCGGCTGACTCCCTGGAGCATCACGCCGCCATCGCCCGCGCCCCGTTCGGAGTGAAGGTGCTTCCGACCTGGAGACCGGACAAGGTGATGGGAGTGGACTCCCCTGCGGACTACCGCAAATACATCGAGAAACTCTCCGCTGCAGCAGGCGTGGAAATCAATGACTATCAGTCTCTTCAGAGCGCTCTTCAGAAGCGGCACGGCTTCTTCGCCACGATGGGCTGCCGCCTTTCAGACCACGGTCTGGACACCTTCTACGCCGCCGACTGCCCGCGCGAGGAGGCCGACAGGATTTTCAGAAAGGCTCTTAACGGACAGACCCCGTCGGAGGCCGAAACCGCGGCTTTCAAGAGCGCCGTACTCTTCGACCTTGCAGTGATGGACTGCGAGAGCGGATGGACCCAGCAGTTCCACATCGGGCCGAACCGCAACAACAACCGCCGTATGTTCGAGCTCCTGGGCCCGGACACAGGGTTCGACGCAATCGACGACAAACCTGTTGCCGCAGCGGGACACCGCTTTTTCAGCTCTCTCGCCTACGAGAATCATCTCGCAAAGACCATCCTCTATAACCTCAACCCTAAGGACACTGAGGTTTTCGCCACGATGGCGGGCACCTTCAACGACGGAAGCGTCCCGGGAAAGATTCAGTACGGCGCGGCGTGGTGGTTCCTCGACCAGGAGGACGGAATGCGCAAACAGCTTAATGCGCTCTCATCGCTGGGCCTGCTGAGCCGCTTTGTGGGGATGCTCACCGACTCCAGGAGCTTTCTCTCCTACCCTCGCCACGAGTATTTCCGCCGCATTCTGTGCGCAGTTCTTGGCGAAGACATCGCTTCCGGAAGGCTTCCGAAAAGCGAAATGCCTTTCATCCACAATATGGTGAAAGGCATCTGCTACGAAAACGCAAGGGATTTCTTCGGATTCTAGCGAAGTGGGCTCCCGAGTGTATTCCTATAAAGAGGTCGAATAGTCAATCTTTTATTTTGAAAGCAGGAGCGTGAGGGCGACAAAGTCCTCCACGCTGAGCCTTTCGGGCCTCAGCTCGAAAACAGGCTCTGCGAGCACCTCGGCCTTGCGCTCCTCCGACCAGCCGCACCTTTTTGCGGCATCTTCCACAAGAGTCTTGAGGCTGTTGCGAAGGGTTTTGCGACGCTGGTTGAATCCGGTTTTCACAACCGTCTTGAAAAGGCGCTCGTCGCAGCCGAGGGAAGTGCGGGAGTTGCGCCTCAGGCGAATCACGGCCGATTTCACCTTAGGAGGCGGATTGAACGCGCCTTCGCCCACGGTGAAAAGATACTCGATGTCATACCAGGCCTGAAGCAGCACCGAAAGGATGCCGTAGGTCTTGCTGCCGGGCTTTTCCGCGATGCGTTCCGCCACCTCCTTCTGAATCATACACACCACCTGCGGAACAGAGTCCTTGTGGTCGATGATTTTGAAGAAAATCTGAGAGGAGATGTTGTAGGGGAAATTGCCGATGACGGCGAAGTCGCCGCTGTAAAAGCAGGAAAGGTCCATCTTGAGGAAATCGCCCTCGATGACCCTGCCGCCCGCCTTGGGGAAGTGCGTAAGCAGGTAGTCCACCGACTCACGGTCAATCTCGATCATCCTTAGGTCAATATCCTCCCGCTCAAGAAGATACTGGCTCAGCACCCCCATTCCGGGGCCGATCTCCAAAACCGGCATCGGCGCCGTCTCTCCCCCCTCGCCGTTCTCCACCAAAAGAGCATCGGCAATGTTCTGCGCGATGCTCAAATCGGTAAGAAAATGCTGTCCCAAAGCCTTCTTAGGCCTAACGAGGTCGCTTTTGTATTCCTTCCTGTCTTTCATAATGAAAATTGAAAGGCTTCAAAAAAGCAAAGAGGGGTGAGCCCGACGCGATTTTTTCCATGAGCGGAGGACTCTCCCCTTTTGCGTGAAGCCGATGTATAACATAAGAGAAAATGGGGTGAGCCCGACGCGATTTTTTCCATGAGCGGAGGACTCTCCCCATTTTCGTAAAACCGATGTATTACTTAAAGTATTTATCAAGCTCAACAAAAATGCCTTCGCCGCGCAGATTCCTCTTGAGAATCGTCCCGTCCGGGCCGAAAAGCATAATCTGAGGAATACCCTGAATGCCATAAAGTTCCGTTGGAACAGTGCCCGCATTGATTATCTGATTCCATACAACGCCGTGCTCCTCAGCCGCAGCCTTGGTGTCCTCAGGCTTGTCCCAAACCGCAACGCTCAGAACCTCCAGACCCATAGGCCCATATTTCTCGAACGCCTTGCGGATGTTCGGAATCTCCCTTTTGCAAGGGCCGCACCAGCTTGCCCAGAAATCAACCAGCACATATTTTCCCTTGCCCACATAGTCTGAAAGCGAAACGCTCTTCCCGTCAGAGTCCTCGATTGTGAAATCCACGAACATCTTTCCCTCCTCGGTTTTGATGCCCTGCTCGGCCGCCTTTACGATTTTCTGAACCACAGGCTTTGCCTGAATGGAATCCGCGAGCTCAGCAGCCATATCGATAAGTTCCTGATTCTCAAGCTCGGAGTAGATGTTCCTAAGGGCCAGAACCGCGATGTTGTTGCTCTTGTTCTTGTCGAAAGCCACCTTGTTCATATCGATATACTCCTTCGTGAGCTTCTCGTCCAGAACGGTAGCCTTGTCGTTCTTCTCGAACTCGGTGAGAGTGGAATCGGCGTAAATTGCCTGCATCTGAGCGCGATAGTTGTCCTCAAACGCCTGAATTTCAGCGTTAAACGCCTCTTCCTTTTCCTGCTGCGACTTGCAGCCCACTGCGAGCGCCGCCAAAAGGGCCGCTCCAAGAATAACATTCATCTTTTTCATATTAGTAAATATTTGATTTTCAATATAAATCCATTCATCCCCCACATCCAAAACACAAAGGTAATGTTTTTCAATAAAACATAAAACATAAAAAAGGAGTGACTTTGCAGCCACTCCAAAGTTAATGTAATGTAAGAGGTCGAATAAAAAACTACTCTTCAGTTTCAGTCTCTTGATAAGCTTTAAGGAGCTTCTCCTGGACGTCGCCAGGCACCGGCTGGAAGTCAGCGAACTCCATACTGAAGGTCGCAGCGCCGGAAGTGAGGGAGCTCAGGGCTGTGGAGTACTTGTACATCTCGGCGAGCGGAACCCTTGCCTTGAGAACTGAGAATCCCTTGTCCGTGTCCATACCCTCGATGATTGCACGACGGTTCTGGAGATCGGACATACAAGCGCCCATATAGTCGCCCGGAGTGAGCACCTCCACATTGTAGATTGGCTCCATAATCTTCGGACCTGCGTTGCGGAAGGCCTCCTTGAAGGCGTTGCGCGCTGCGAGGACGAAGGAAATTTCATTGGAGTCAACCGGGTGCATCTTTCCGTCATAGACATAGACCCTGATGTCGCGTGCGAGCGAACCTGTAAGCGGGCCCTCGCTCATCTTGTCGTTGATACCCTTGAGGATGGCAGGCATAAAGCGCGCGTCAATCGCACCGCCCACGACGCAGTTGATGAACTCGAGTTTTCCGCCCCACGGAAGGTCGAAAGACTCCTGCCCCTTGACATTGAGAACCATATCCTTGCCGTCAATCTTGAACTTGTTGGTCATCGGCTGGCCCTCGACGATAGGGCAAATCAGGAGGTGAACCTCTCCGAACTGGCCTGCGCCGCCGGACTGCTTCTTGTGGCGGTAGGAAGCGGCTGCAACCTTGGTGATGGTCTCGCGGTAGGAAATCTTCGGCGCGAACATCTCGATTTCAATCTTGTTCTCGTTGAGAAGACGCCACTTCACGATGTTGATGTGCTGCTCGCCCTGACCCTTGAGGATGGTCTGCTTGAGCTCCTTGGAGTACTCGACTATGATTGTAGGATCCTCTGCGGAAATCTTGCCGAGAGCCTCGTTCATCTTCTCGTCGTCCTTCTGCTCCTTTGGTTTGATGGCTGTACGGTAGCGTGACTTAGGGAACTTGATGTGCTCGAAGACGATTTCGCTTCCGATCTGAGAGAGGGTGACATTTGTCTTCGCGGCGCGAAGCTTCACCGTGCAGCCGAGGTCTCCGGCGACAAGTTCCGTAACCTTCTCCTTCTTCTTTCCGGCCACGGCATAGATGGCGGTAATCCTTTCCTTCTCGCCGTTCTCCGGATTCTCAAGGTCCTGTCCCTCAACGAGTTTACCGGTCATAACCTTGAAGTATGCCACTTCGCCGAGGTGCTGCTCGACGGCGGTCTTGTATATGAAGAGCGAGGTCGGCGCGTCCACGCTGCACTCGATTTCTTTTCCGTCCTTGGTGATTTCCTTTCTCTCGGCAGGGGAAGCGGCCACCTTGATGGTGAATTCCATAAGCCTCTTCACGCCGATGTCCTTCTTTGCAGAAAGGCAGAATACAGGGAAAATGGAGTCCTGGCGTATTCCGATGCCGAGTCCCTTGCGGATTTCGTCCTCGGTGAGCTCGCCGGTCTCGAAGTATTTCTCCATAAGGGTGTCGTCGAACTCGGCAGCCCTCTCGATGAGCTGACCCCTGAGTTCGTCGGCCTGCTCCTTGAGATTCGCAGGGATTTCGAGGTCCTCCCTCGTTCCGTTCTCGTCCTTGAAGTGGTAGTACTTCATCTTGAGCACGTCAATGAAGCCGTCGAACGCCGGGCCCACATTCACAGGGAACTGGATGATGACCGGTTTCTGGCCGAAAGCTTCCTTCAGACCGTCGAGGGTGTTCTCCCAGGAGGCCTTTTCGCCGTCAAGCTGGTTCACGCCCAGGATGACAGGCATATTGTATTTCGACGCATAGCGCGCGAAAATTTCCGTCCCGACCTCGACACCCTGCTGGGCGTTGGCGATGAGGATGGCGGTGTCGCAGACCCTGAACGCGGAAACGGCTCCTCCCACGAAGTCGTCAGCGCCCGGGGCGTCGATGATGTTGAACTTTGTGTCCATAAACTCCGCGAAAAGCGGGGTCGCGTAGATTGATCTCTGGTTTATCTGCTCGATTTCAGCATTGTCCGAAACTGTGTTCTTTGCCTCAACCGAGCCGCGTCTGTCGATGACCTTGCCCTCATAGAGCATAGCTTCAGATAATGTGGTCTTACCTGAACGGGTGCTGCCGATCAAGACCACATTACGGATTTCTTTAGTGGAATACGTTTTCATTGCGATAGTTATTAATATGTGTTATTAGTGTCGCTGTGCGGGCGGAGGAGGGGAGGAACATCAGAGCCCTCCGGGTACCCGTCCGGTCACATCTTGCAAATTTAGAAAATTTATCCACATATTCTAATGTTTGGGGGAATATATCGCATAAAAATTCCACAAAAGGCCCGAAAAAAGTTCCCGAAGGGGGCAAAAAAAGTTTCAAAATCGCAAGTTTTTGTTGCGAATCGCAAGAAAAACTTGCGATTTTTGTGTTGCTTTTCACTATAATTTTGTGCTGCTAAATACTAATCGCTCCGTTTTATGGATAACCAATCTATAAAAGAGAAAATTTACTGGTACCGGAAAGGCCGCGGTTACACGCAGGAACAGATGGCGGACCTTCTGGGAATATCAGTAACCCAGTTCAGGAGCATAGAGAACGGCAGTACTAAACTCATTCATCGGTCGGCAGGACCGATTGCAGCAATTCTCGGGCTGAGCATCGAAGAACTATTCACCGGGGAGTTCGAACCGGATAAGGTGCTGAAGGAGCCGAAAGTGCGCTACAACGCAGCCGATATGGCGTGCGAAGGGTGCAGGTTCAAAAAGGCGAATGAGGAGTGCGAAAATAAGCTGCAGGCTCTGAGGAAAGTAAATCAGACTCTGAAAGATTTAGTCGACAGTAAAGAAAGGGACATTACTCACCTTGAGGACATCGTCAATATGATGAAACGCCTCAAGGGGCTCGACTAACGGCGTTCTCTCTGCCCCGGGCGGGAAAAACCACCCCGAGAAAGTCACCCGGCTGAAAAACGCAGACTCAGCCGGGCGGCTCATTGTCTGTCTTTATGTCAAAGCCTGCAGCTTACGATTTCAAAGAAAAGTAAGCATTTCAAAATTGACAGGATAAGATTTGAGAA
>CAYNDY010000080.1:0-8426 GCA_964396105.1 uncultured Muribaculaceae bacterium | reverse complement strand
ACCTTCGCATCGAGGCGGCGGAGCATAAGGGTGCCGGCGGAGGTGCCGTCAGTCTTGGTAATGGTGCCGTCATCCGCTATCTTGAGGTCGGAGAGCATACCCGTCATAGGGAAATAGCCGTTGCGGGAGATGATCTCCTGGTTAAGATATACCGAGAAATCGAGAAGGTCCTGCTCGTTGTCGATATTGTGGCTCAGGAGGTCTGAGGATACACGCACCATATCCGCATCGAGATTCGCCATCACATAGATTTTGTAGCCGGAGCCGCTGCTGGATTTGATGGAGACTCCTCCGACGACAGGAGATGCGTCATTGTTGACCCACCACTTGTCCGCGGCGGAGAGGCTTGAGGTGGAGGTGACGCTTTCCTTGTTCGAAGAGTCGAAATAATTGCTGTAGAGCTTGTTCCCGTTCGCATCGAAAAGGAATACGAAGAGGTTCAGTATGCGTTTCTCGGCGGCATCGGTGACGGCGGCTCTGGTGGTCACGACGGTGTTTTCCTGCGGAGCGAAGCTCAATCTGGCTACAACCTCGCGCCCGGTGCAGTCGGAGGAGCTGTCCTGAAGGGGCTCCCGGACGCAGGAGAGCAGGCAGAGAGCCAGAAGTGAAAGCAGAGCTGTATGTATGTGAAATATGTTTCTCATATCCGAAATCAGTCAAAGGTGGTTTCATTGGTCTTCGTACTCCACGGCTCGACCTGGAAGTCGAAGGTGCTCTTGAGAGGGTTGTAGAAGAGGTTGACTATAATGTCGACCTTGTCATTGCGGCAGATTTTCTGCAGCGGCTGGACTATTCCGTAGCTGTCGGTGTAGGTGAGCGGGGCGTTGCGGTCGAAGTCGGCGAGAGGGTCAGGGGTCAGTTTCTTGACAGTGTACTCGTATGTGGTCGCCTCGCGGAGATACCAGCCGGTGTTTGCGTCACTGCTGGTGGAAGTGCTTGGATCGGTAATGCCCACTTTGCCGTCATTGCAGAGATAGGAGTAATAATAAGGGGCATTATTTTCATACTGAGTATTTCTATCTTTTATGTAGAACTGCATTCCGGTAGAGGTGCTTGTCGAGAGACTTTGACTCGAAGTACTGAAGCTTAAACTGGAAGTTGCCGAGTATGTGTAAGTGTAGTTCCAGAAGTAGCCGCTACGGCTAACGCTAACGCTAACGCTAATAGTTATATATTTTCCCGTACCGACATTCTTTACTGCCGGGCTGGTTGTCGAGCTGAACTGCCAGAGGTAGTTGGCTATGTCGCTTTTCGCGAAAAGCTCGGCGTCCGAGCCTACATCTTCGATTGCCAGATTGCCATCTTCATCAGCCTTTAAAAACTGTCTCGGGCTGGATGCTGAAGCCAGAAAATAGGATTTGGATGTGTCTATGTTTGTGTTGGTATCTTCCCCCGTAGTCTTGTACCCGGTTTTGGTAACAGTCGTAACCGTCGGGTCTGTCGTGACATCCTTTTCATAAATTCCGCCCGCAAGGCTAAGAATCAGTGTGGAGGCATCGCCGCAGTTCTCGAAAAGGTAGCAGTTTATCATCTTGTTCTCGGCGCCCGGCTCGATGCGGGTGAGTGTGGATGAGGACTGAAGCTCTCCGTAGGTCGTGCCTGTAGGGGAGGAATGGTCGTCCTGCTGGAAAAGATAGCCAAGGCTCGGGCTGCGTTTGCTGAGGCTCACTCCCGTGACATAGATCGCCTTGTCGGTGGTGCGGTTTTTAAGCGTCACGCTGATCTGTCCGCAGACCCTTACGATTTCCGCGCTGATGCGGTTTATTCCAGGGCCCACACTGCAGGTCTTTGTGAGCGAAAGCGGCATACCCTCGGTGTCGGAGTAGGTCGGGTAGGTTGCGGAAGTGGAAGGCAACGAAAGAGTTGCCTTGAGGAAGGAGTCATCGATGGTGCTGCCTGCAACATAACTGCTCAAAGCCGTGCTGTTTGCAAGGAAGTAGAGTTTGTAGTCGCCGCGAACCACATCCGGGAAAGTCACCGTGTCCCTCACGGCGTTCGGGGTGTGGGAAGCGTAATAGCTCACCTTATTGTTGCTGTCAACCATCCAGACGCGAAGATTCAGCATAGTGTCCCCGTCCTTTGCGCTCTTTGTCTGGGGGGCGGAGCCAATCTCAATCTGCACGGTGGCGTTTCCTTTCTGCGAGGGCTGCTCTGTCGAGGTCTCCGCTGAAGGAAGTTTCCCGCAGGAGAGGAGGAGCGCCGCTCCCAAAAGGAGGGTAAAACTTATATGAGGAATGAATGACTTCATAATCAAATGTTTATGTCAACGGTGGACTGTACTTCATTCCAATCCTTGATTGTTACGACAACCTCCACGCTCGATTTCTCGATAAGGAGGGTGTAGGTGTAGATTTTCCCCGGCTTCCATTCTAAGGTCGGCAGGACTGCGGTGTGGTCCACATCGCCGCCTCCCTTGGTTTTGAAATGCACCGAGGTGCTGCCGTCCTTTTCTGAAGAGCAGGTCTGCGGGATTGCGAAAACAACGTTGTCAGCGTCGGAGGAACCGTAGATGTCCACAGGCTCGACTGAAGATGCGGCGCCCGGGTTATAGACCCCGAAGCTGCGCTGAGTGGTGCTCCGGTAGAACTCTGTCTCGGAGTCGAAAGCATCGGCGTTCCAGGTGATGACAGGGGAGAGATAGTCTCCGGTCTTGTAGGCGTATTTCATCAGACCTGCAGCCTGAACTCCGGTGAGGTGGAACTCGGTGAGGACATCGGTCGTGCCCTCGTCAACTGTCTTGTTGAACGCCACTTTGAAGCGAAGGGCCGCGAGGGCGTGTGAGAAGTTCATCGGCACCCTTCCGACTCCTTCGGCGTCAGTTGCCGGATGGCGGGTGGCGAAGGCGACGAGAAGGTCGTACTGCTCGTTGATGATTCGGTAGCGGACCTGGATTGCGTCCACGCTGGATCCTCCCGTCTCCACATCGGCGTCGTAGGGGTGGTAGGCCCTGAAGCGGTAGTACTGGTTTCGTTTCCAGTAGTATTTCGGCTTGTCGCCCGTGCGGGTGTATTCCCAGTAGGAGGTGGAAGTGTTGTAGCTCACCTTGAGGGCGGAGGAGTTGTCGAAGACATTGGTCGTGGAGGCGGCGCCTTTGGTGGCGGAGTAGCCGCCATAGACTCCGAACGGCTCGTCGGTGAGGTTGCTCTCAATGGTCTTGGTGCCTTTGGTCTCGGGGGCTGAGAGCCCGTTCTGAGAGGCCTGACGGCCGATTGCCGCGACCGTTTCAGCCTCCGGAGCATCTGCACGGAAGGATATGGCTTCCCCGAGAGGCTCGGTAGAGTCCTTCCTGCAGGCGGAGAGAGCCGCCGCGCACAGTGCCAATGGCAACAGGTATTTCGCTATATCTCTAATCATTTTCGTTTATATGACGCAGCCGCAGCCGCGTTTTTTCATTTCGTCAGTCCTATGATGATGTCGCTTGAGGTTCCCTCTCCCCAGTCACCGACTCCGGCGTTGAACTCGATAGGCTCGTTCTCCTCACCCACTACGATGCTGTAGGTGGTGTGCTGCCCGATGCCCCAGAGCTGGGATTTGATGTCCGAGAGGAGCTTGTCGGCAGTGCCCTTCTGCCCGTTGATGGAGTATTCGATGTAGAGGCTCACTCCGGAAGTGCCTCGGGAGGAGTCGCCGTTGAGCACCTGCGGGATGACAAGCAGGCTGTTGCCGTCGAGGGTGATGTTCTGCGCGGTGAGTCCGAGGGCGAGACCTTTGGAGTTTTCAAAAATCACTATTTCCTTGAGGGAGCTTCGGTTGCTCCAAGTCTCTGCGGCGGCTTCCGAAGTTGCTGTCGCGGCCTTTTCTGGAGTGTAGCTTCCGACGGTGTAGACCCTCTTGAGGCTCACTTTGTAGATTTTAACCCTGTTGGTCGCGGAAGTGTCAGCGGCGGTGCTGGCCTGGACTGTTACCTTCGCGAGTTTGTGGCGGAAAAGGGTCGGCACGCCGAGGTAGCCGTAGGTGAGTGTGTTGGTCTTGAGGTCGGACTTGAAGTCGGCGATCATAAAGTCGATGTCCTGGTTGGTGGTCTCGTTGAGAGTCCATCCTGTGAGGGAAACTCCCTCCGTGGTGACGCTGGCTTTGCCGGTTGCGGAAATTGCGGCAGGGGAGTAGGACCAGAAGCTGAGGCTTCCGAGTTTCGGCCAGAAGTACTGCTTGTCGGCGCCTCTCCATTTGTCGGTCTGAAACTCCACGGTGACATCCTTGAAATAGGCCACTGCGTCGTCCTTGTCAGCCGACCAGATTTTGCCCTCCGGGAGGTACCAGGCGAAGGACTTGAAGGAGTCGGAGGTGCTGTAGGCTGTGGCGGCCTTGGTCTGAGGCTGAGCCTCGGAAGGGGACTGAGCTTCTGACTCTGCGTCAGGTCTTTCGAGGCTGTAAGGCTGCTCGAGGGCGACATTGTAGGCAAGGCCGACGGACTGCTCCTCGCTCCTCAGCTCCTCCGGGGAGGCAGGGGAGAGTTTCACGCAGGAAGTTCCCGCGAGAAGCAGAATCAGCCCGGCTGCCGCCGCAACCCATGTTGCAGCAGAGACTCCCGCTGAATGTGCTATGCCGAAATGTCCAAGTTTCATAATTCGTGTTTTCTTTTGGAACCCTGCGGAGGTATCACCCTCCGTAGGGTTAAGGTTGGGTTACTGCCCTGGGCAGCAATTACATATTGATCTTGTACTCGAAGCCCTGAGTCTCCCAGTCAACAGCGCTCGGTGCCCAGTAGATCTGGTCGAGGCCGATGGTGATGGTGTAGCTGATCTTCTTGTTCATTGCCCACGGAGTGGCTGCTGTGACAGGATTTTTGCTTCCGCCCTGGATTGCCCAGATTGAAGCATAGACGTCTTTTACGGTCTCGGTGGTGAATGCGGTGCCGTTGTAGGTCTTGATTGTGTAGGTAATCTGGATATTCTCGTCGCCTGTAACATCAGCAAGGTTTGTCGGTGCTGTGAAAGACTGCGGAAGGACAAGGATGTAGCCGTTGTCGTTGGCGCACGGAGCAGCTACAGCAGTGCTTCCGAATGCGGTTCCGGTTGTGTTGTCGTACCAGGTGTAGTCCTTGGTGTCTGCTGTAGCGACCCAAGCGCCGAGAACCGGAGTGGTTGCGCTTCCGTCAACCTTGTTGGTGCTGGTGTATGTTCCCTTGTACAGAATGTTGTTGATCTTCACTGAGTTGATGTAGAAGAACTTGTCTCCTGCTACGGCGTTTGCCTCTGTGTGACCGTTTGTGTAGTCCTTGTCAGTCTTGAAGTTGAACGCAACAATCTGGGAGAGTTTGTGGCGGAAGACTGTAGGAACTCCGTTGTAGCCGGCGTTGGTCTGGTTATGATTCTCGTCAGGCCTGTAGTCTGCAATCATAACGTCAACAGTCTGGTTTGCGTCAACATCCCAGTTTGTAATCTTGATTCCGTTGGTTACATCGCAGGTGGTTGCAGCGTTAAGAGCAGCAAGATATGGGCTGTAGGAGAAGAAAGTAAGGCTTCCCTGCTTTGGCCAGTAGTATGCGGTTGCAGTTGTCCAAGCGTAGCCTGAAGTCTGTCCGTTGTTCTTAACTTCGCTCTGTGGTATGTAAACCTGCGCATTTGCAGCGGCTGATGCCCATTTCTTGTCTTTTTCAAGGAAGAATGCGTAGGTTCCGAAAGGAACATCGACAGGGTAGGTGGTTCCGTTGATCATCGCCTTTGTGCCCTGGCGGCTTACAACGGTCTGGAAGGTGATCTGCTGTGGATCAGTCTCGGGAGTGTACACCTCGTTCTTTGCGCAGGAGGCAAGCACTGCGATTGCCGGAACTGCGATTAAAAGATACTTTTTCATTTCTTGTAATTTATTTGTTTTATATTTTTTTCTATTGGACGGGGAAGTTCAGCCTGCGGGCGAACTCCCGCTTACCATCCTGATTTTATATGTTGATGCCGCCTGCAGTGACAGTAGTCCAGTCGGTGACATCCGGATCCCAAAGAATCTCTGTCGCGCCAAGAATGATGTTGAGCGTGTACTTCTTGCCGTTTTCCCAGTTGGAGGTGTAGATGCTCTTGAGGTCCTTTGTCTCGGTGACGGTCTCTGTGACAGGGGTGCCTGCGTAGTTGGTAGTGATTGTATAGACAACCTCAATCACAGGGGTCGTGTCGGTGAAGTTCTGCGGGAGGACAATGCAGTAGTCATTGGCGGCAGGAGTTACTGTCTGTTTGTTTTCAGTCACCGTCATACCTGTTCCGCTGTAGGCTGAAAGGTTTTCTGAAGTGCCCTGGTTGCTCCACGGAGCGGTGGAGGCGGCAGGGGAGCCCTGAGTGTAGTCGCCGGTGGTGCTGACATTTTTCAAAGTGATGCTCTTTAGCTTGAACATCCCGTCTTCGTATGTGTTGCCGGATTTGTCCTTATCCGTCTGGATTGTGAACACGAGGCTTGAAAGAACGTGCTTGAAGATTGTCGGCACGCCTTTTTCCCAACCTTCGTACTGCACGGTGTTGGCTTTCTGGTCTGCAGCGATGTCAGCCACCATCAGGTCCTTGTTCTGATTGGAGGTGACTGCGTAGCCTGTCGTGTAGATTCCCTTGGCGTTGCTGCAGGAAATGGTGCAACCGGAAACTGCAGGAGCGGCAGTGTAGTCTGTCCAGGCAAAGAAGGTGAGGCTTCCCTGCTTTGGCCAGTAGTATGTCGTTTCTGTGTTCTTCCAATAATTCTTGTCGCTTACAAACTCAATAAGGGAACTTGATATGTAGGCCTGTCCGGTTGTGTAGTTCGCTGCCCAGGTCTTGCCCTTTTCCAGGAAGTAGGCGTAGGAGTAGAACTTGTTCGTGGTGTTGAAGTTTGAGGCGGCTTTGGTCTCAAGGGTTTGGTAGGTGATTTCCGCAGGCTCGCTTTCTACGGGAGTCACTTCGTTCTTGCTGCAGCCGGCTGCAAGTGCTACGGCCGGAAGGGCTGCAAGAAGGATGAATTTTGCTGTTGTTTTCATAATATATCGTTAATATTTTTTTTCTTTTTACAAAACAATTTCGTGCTCCTCATTCTCCCAATCCTCAACTCTCGGGTCGAACCCGCTCGCTCCTCCCGACTGGTCAGGCGGGTCGATGTGGATGGTCTCCTCGAGCAGCAGCCAGTGGTGCTTGATGCAGTTCTCGCTCAGGAAGAGGTCGGAGATGTTGAAGGTTCTCTGCTCCTTGCTTCCCGCTTTTGTCTGGATGTCGAAGGTGACCTCAAGGTCGTTGGTGGAGGCGTCCGGACGTCCGAAGGTGTTGAACACCGCGCAGATTACCGGCACTCCGTTGTCGTCGCTTTTCTGTAGCTCGAAATAAACCGTTGACTGCGGGTCGTCCACCCTGTTCCCGACTGCTATGTAGTTGGCGGATGACATCCCTGAGAGCACCGCCGTCGCAGTGTTTACATATATCAGGCCTTCCACCTTGATCTGGAGGTAGTAGCTCTCGACCACTGTCGTCGCCTCAGCCTCCACTGTGTAGACGCCGGTGTGGTAAGGAATGACTTCTTCCGGCTTGCGCGCCACTACGAGGTGGTCAGGGCTGTAGGTGAAAAGGTCGCCGCTCTGCACCTTTGTCGTGAATGCGCGGGAAATCCTGTCTGAAACGCCCATCGCGTATGCCTCGGCGCCTCCCCAGCTGTACTGGTCGCGGATGAGGGTGGACTCGGTTCCGAAGTTGTAGGTGTAGAGTCTGTAGGTGCCGGGAACCACGCTGAGGTCTCCGTAGAAGGTCCTCCTGCCTTCCGTGTCTGTGTCGTAGTCGGTGAGGTAGGTCTCGCAGGCGATCTGGTCGCTGTCCTCGTTGAAGAGAATCACGTGCATAACGTCCTGCTGGATTACAGGGATCGGGACCGAGTCGTTATAGATGTCGCAGGTGACATTGCGGATGGAGTCCGTGTTGACTTTGACCTTGATGCGGGTGTTGTAGTCCGGGTCCTCGAGAGGACGGCGGTGGCAGCCCGTGCCTATGATTATAGCACACAGAACCAGCAGAGCCGCGTTCAGTGCGCTGCCTGCCAAAGTCGTTCTTATGTAACTAAATCCTTTCATTCAATTTTCATATTCATATATGCTGATCTCCCTCTCAAATCCCGTGCACATTTTTATTTCTTTTTGCTCTGTTTCTGCTTTTTATCCCTGTTTGAGGAGGATGAGGAGGCCTTGCTGCGCGCATTGTGGCTGTCCTTTCCAATCGGAATCACGAGCGAAATCTTCGCTTTCGTAGGGCCGAACCAGGAGATCTTTCCGATTTTGCTGCGGTCGCGGTAGAGGTGCTCGTAGGCCTCGTCCGGCTGGTAGTGGCGGTAGTCGCTCTGGAGGAAGCCGGCTGAAATGGAGAATTCCATATTGAGCCATTTGCAGATCGGCAGGGCATATCCGTAGGTGAGTCCCACTGACCAGAATTCTCCCTGGTAGCAGATGGCGGTGTCCCACTGGAAGTCATATTTTCCGCTCATTCCGTAAACTC
>CAYNDY010000079.1:0-8525 GCA_964396105.1 uncultured Muribaculaceae bacterium | reverse complement strand
AAAAAAATGGTGACCGAGAGTTCGATCACCATTTTTTCGTATATTGAAATTTTGATTATTTCTTCTTGTTGGCGTAACGCTGGTAGAACTTGTCCACGCGGCCGGCTGTGTCGACGAGCTTCATCTTGCCTGTGTAGAACGGATGTGAAGTGTTGGAGATTTCGACCTTTACCACCGGGTACTCAACACCTTCGATTTCAATTGTTTCACGTGTGTTAGCGCAGGATCTTGTAATGAAGACCTGATCGTTGGACATATCCTTGAAAGCTACAAGACGGTAGTTTTCGGGATGAATTGACTTTTTCATTTTTCTATTGTTTTTAATTGAATTTCAATCTGTTCCGCCGCTTCTTATGCGGCTGCGTCCCAAAAAGGGAGCGCAAATGTACGCATTATTTCGTTAATTGCAAAATAATTGTTGAGATAAGAGGATTCGAACCTCTACAAAGAGAACCAAAATCTCTTGTGCTGCCATTACACCATATCTCAGTCCATTGTTTACACCCCTCCCGTCTTTCATATTGGGGAGAAACTCCCCAAACCCCTCGCCCTTTCCGTCTTTCCGTATTTCTGACATCGCTTCGCGCTGACAGAAATACCCGACCCGGGCGGGCCTCTGATGAGGCCTTATTAATCCTGCGCGCACGGCGCTGTAGCGCCTGCTTGCAGATTGGGGTGCAAATTTATGGAAAAATTTGCTTTTTGCAAAATACTGCTCCACTCAAGTTTCGCAGAAACTTGATAAGGGCTTCTGCCCGCCGGCCCAGGGGGCCGTAAAAAATCCCCCTGACAGGGGGTGCAGGGGGTTCAGAAGTAAAAAAATGTGCGTGGGATTTGAGAGATTGATTAAAGGGATAAGGTTCATCTTTAACAGACAAGAGCCTTAAGTGCCTTAGAGGTAGAAAATGAGTATGTAACACAATGCGGCGAAAGCTCCGCCGGCAAGGGGCCCCAGGACCGGAACCCAGCTGTAGTTCCAGCCGCTGTCGCGTTTCGGGCTCTTGAACGGAAGAATGGCGTGGGCAATTCTTGGAGCGAGGTCGCGGGCCGGATTGATTGCGTAACCCGTGGCGCCGCCGAGCGACATACCGATTGACATAATGAGCATCGTCACAGGTAACGCCCCTATTGCGCCCACCCCGAATGAGGGGATGTTCGTGTTGGTGCCGAACATAAGAATGCAGAAGACCAGAAGCCAGGTTCCCGTGAACTCGCAGAAGAAATTCCTGAGCGGGTTCAGGACTGCGGGCATCGTGCAGAATGTGCCGAGTTTCGTGTCGGGATCCTCTGTCGCGTCATACTGGTCTTTGTAGAATGCCCAGACGAGCACCGCTCCGACAAAGCCTCCGAGCATCTGCGCGATGATATAGAACGGGACTTCAAACCACGACATCTGCCCCGTGAGAGCCACGGCGAGAGTCACCGCCGGATTGAGATGTGCTCCTGAATAAGAAGGCCCGGCGATAAATACGCCGCACATTACCGCGAAGCCCCAGCCGAGGGTAACAACCACCCAGCCTGCGCCCTTGCCCTTTGATTTTTCGAGACTTGTGCAGGCGCACACACCGTCTCCGAGAAGAATCAGCACCATTGTGCCGAGAAATTCTGCCAGATATTGATTCATAACTTGTTAATTGCGGAGACCTCGGTAACAAGCGTCTCCATAAAAAAACTATCGTGTCAATGTTCTTGAAACTGCATCAGCCCAGCCTTTCTTTGCCGCGGCGACACTCTCCGCGTCCATCGAAGGAGAGAAACTGCGCTCGGCCGCCCACTGGGCTTTCACCTCGTCGAGACTTCCCCAGAAGCCCACTGCAAGACCTGCAAGGTAGGCCGCTCCGAGAGCCGTCGTTTCGGTGACCTTCGGGCGCACGACGCTTGTGCCGAGAATATCGGCCTGGAACTGCATCAGAAGGTTGTTTCTGGATGCTCCTCCGTCGACTTTGAGCCCGGACAGGGCCACTCCGGCGTCCTTTTCCATCGCCGAGACTATGTCCATCGTCTGGAATGCGATGCCCTCAAGCGCTGCACGGGCGATGTGGGCTGCGGTGGTGCCTCGGGTAATCCCGTTGATGCTTCCCTTCGCATACTGATCCCAATACGGGGCTCCGAGTCCGGTGAGGGCTGGCACAAAATAGACTCCGCCGTTGTCGGGAACGGAAGACGCAAGCGCCTCAACCTCAGAAGAGGACTTTATGATGCCGAGCCCGTCCCTGAGCCACTGGACCACAGATCCGGCGACGAAAATCGAGCCCTCAAGCGCATAGTTCACCCTGTCGCCGATTTTCCAGGCCACGGTCGTCAGCAGATTGTTCTTGGAAACGATCGGCTTCTCGCCCGTGTTCATAAGGAGGAAACAGCCGGTTCCGTAGGTATTTTTCACTGAACCCGGCTCGGTGCACATCTGTCCGAAAAGCGCCGCCTGCTGGTCTCCGGCGATGCCCGCGACAGGGACATTCTCCCCCAGGAGTGCCGTCTGCCCGTAAATTTCCGAAGAGGATTTAACCTGGGGCATCATAGACTCGGGGATCCCGAGGATTTCAAGAAGTTCCCTATCCCACTCCAGAGTGTTGATATTGAAGAGCATAGTCCTCGCGGCGTTGCTCACGTCGGTTGTGTGTTCGTGCCCTCCGGTGAGGTTCCACACCAGCCAGCTGTCCACGGTTCCGAAACGGAGCTCTCCCCTTTCAGCCCGCTCTCTTGCACCCGGCACATTTTCAAGAATCCAGCGGATTTTCGTCCCGGAGAAATATGCGTCGATTATAAGACCCGTTTTGCTGCGGACAAGGTCCGTAAGCCCGGCTGCTTTAAGAGAGTCGCAGTACTCGCTGGTGCGCCTGTCCTGCCACACTATGGCGTTATAGACTGGTTTTCCGGTAGCGGCGTCCCAGACAATGGTGGTTTCCCTCTGGTTGGTGATGCCGATGGCGGCGATGTCCGCTCCGCCAAGTCCCAAAGAGGCAACTGCCTCAGTCATAACGGCATACTCGCTCGCCCAGATTTCCATCGGGTCGTGCTCAACCCATCCCGGCTGAGGAAAATGCTGGGTAAATTCCTTCTGGCTGACAGCCTGAGGTTCTCCCCGGCGGTTGAAAACTATAGCCCTCGAGGAGCTTGTGCCCTGGTCGAGGGAAAGTATGTATTCACGCATTTTGGTTATTGTTAAAGTATTCTGTCTGAGTTATTTGCAAAAGATTTTTGGAGGACAGATACATTTCTGAAGAAGGAGTGTACTGGAGGTACTCGACAGATGGAGAAATGAATATGTCCCAAAAACACACGCAAATTAGTCGTTAAGATGCATCAGGGAGGCTACCGGCGCAATCTTCCTAAGCCTCTCGGCGCCGTGCAGGTCATCAATCTCCACGAGGAAAACGAATTTCTTCACGACGACCTTGCGGACAACCCCGTCCTTCTCGATGACCGCTCCCTCAAGGGACTGGGCGAGAGCCTCTGCGGTGCCTCCGGTGGCAAGAATGTCGTCGAGGATGGTCACCTCGATGTTCTCGCCGGTAAGAGGGCCGGCTGCAACATCGCTCTTGCGGTAGAAAAGCCTGTCCGCGCCATATTCCTTCATAATGTCAAGACCCACGAGATCTCCCTCCCTGTAGGGAAGTTTGCCGCTTTTGCGCACCGGAATCACATTGCTCACGGCTCCGTCCGTCATAAGAAGCGGAGTGCCGAAAAGGAAGCCGCGCGCCTCCGGAACTGCGAGATTCGGGGTGTCGATGACCGCGTCAAGTTCTCCGATGACTTCTTTGAAATCTTCCTTTGAATAAAGGAACGGCATTATGTCGATGAAATTGATGCCCTTTTTAGGGAAATCGAGATAGAAATGGAGCTTGTCCTGTAACATAATATATAAGTATAGTTAAATATCATATAACCGGGGATGGAGATTCCGTCGGGGCCTCAGCCCGCTCCCCATTTATCCCCGCGCACAGGTGTGCAAAGTTAGGAATATTTTTTAATTTTGCAGGCTTTTTGACCGGGGTTTATGGTCCCGGCAGCATAGAGGAGACATATCGCATAGATATACACAAACTTAGCAATCTATCACACTTATGATAATTTCGGACGAAGAATGTTTTTTGGCACAGGAGGCGATGAGGTTTGCCCTGGGCGAAGGGATGGACGGAGTGAGGGTTACACTCTCAAAGAGCGTTTCCAATTCCCTCACTATGCTCGACGGGGAAATCGACAACACGTCCCGCTGCGCTGACTCTTCGCTGACGTTCTGCCTTTTTGCCGACTCCCGCTACGGGACATTCTCCACCAACAGGTTGGAAATGAGCTCGTTGCGCTCGTTCCTGCGAAAGGCCTGCGAAACCGTGAGGCTTATGGAGCAGGACCCGTTCAGAGGGCTTCCCCAGAAGGAGAGGATGGCATCTGACGCCGTGACCGGATTGGAGGCGGGGCTGTGGGACGGAAGAGTCCTGGAGATTACTCCCGAGCAGAGACTGGAGGCAATTAAGTCTATGAGGCTGAAGCAGTTGGAAGGGTGCGTGGGATTGGATGGAGAGGGAAAAACCTCAGGAGGAATAAAATGGAGCGTAGCGAGCGAAGAGGACGACTATGCGGACTATGCGGAGGAAATATATCTTATTGATTCGCAAGGGTTTGAAGGCCGGAGCCTTGAAAGCAGCGTTTCCTGCTCCAGTGAGGTCACCGTCCTTGCGGAGGACGGCAGGAGGTACAGCGCCTACTGGTGGGACGCTTCTGCGAAATGCGGAGTCATTCACCCTGAGGTCTGTGCGGCGACGGCTCTTGGGAAGGCGCTTGAAAAGATTGGCCCCCAGGGCATCGGAAGCGGAGTTTACATGGCCGTAGTTGACGGAAACATAGCCTCGAAACTTCTCAGTCCCGTAATTGACGCTCTCGGGGCATTCAGCCTTCAGCAGAAAATGTCCTTTCTTGTTGGCAGCAAGGGGAAGAAGGTATTTTCCGAGGGTCTTACGCTTACCGACAAGGCCCGCGAAAAGGGAAAGCAGGGAGCCAGGATGTTTGATTCTGAGGGAGTTGCGACCTGCGACAGGGTCATTATCGAGGATGGAAGGGTGAAGAATTATTTTGTCAACACCTATATGTCCCGAAAGATGGGAGAGGCTCCGACGGTGGAGGATATTTCGCGTCCGGTGCTTTCTGCGTGGAACGGATTTGGAAAAGACGGGGAAAAAGCGTTAACTTTGGAGGATATTGTGCGGGAGTGCGGCGAAGGGGTCCTTATCGGGGAGTTCAACGGCGGAAACTGCAACCCTGTGACCGGCGACTACTCATTCGGGGTGGCCGGCTTTGTAATCCGCGGGGGAAAAGTCTGCGAGCCGTTCCGGGAGATGCTTATGACGGGAAACATCGTCGAGCTGTGGAACTCGCTTCTTGCCGTGGGGGACGATGCGCGGGAGTGCGGAAGATGGAAACTGCCGACCCTTGCCTTCGAGGGAGTGAGCCTTAATGCATAAATTTAATAACTAACATATTTACAGCAAGTTAGCGCTTGCACAACAGAAAAAAAACAATGAAAATCGAAAAACACACCGTAGTGGCTCTTACATACGAGCTGAATGTCGATGGACAGATTGTGGACAAATGCACCGTTGAACGCCCTCTGGAGTTCATCCACGGAATGGGCTATCTTCTCCCTAAGTTCGAGGAGGAGGTTGCGGGACTTGAGGAAGGCGGCAAATTCGCATTCACGCTCACCCCGCAGGAAGGTTACGGAGAGGTTGATCCTCAGAGGATTATCGATCTCCCGATTGAGGCTTTCTCAGACCAGGACGGCAAAATCCGCCACGACCTTCTCGTCGAGGGCAGCAGCATCACTCTCGTGAACCAGTTCGGCCAGCCTGTTCCGGCTAAAATCGTGAAGGTGGAGGTGAAGACCGTGAAGGTTGACGTAAACCATCCGATGGCAGGCAAGACCCTGAATTTCAGCGGCGAGATTGTCAGCGTGCGCCCTGCAACCGAGAAGGAAATCAAGGAAGGTCTGCACGGAGAGCTTGCAGGCGGATGTAGCGGATGCGGCGGAAACTGCGGCGAGGGAGGCTGTGAGGGCGGTTGCGAAGGCGGTTGCGGCGGCAACTGCGACTGCAAATAAATGAAAGTCGCCGTCGTCATACTCAACTGGAACACCCGGGAGTACCTTCTGAGGTTTCTCCCCGGCCTTCTTGACTCCGTCCGGGAGTTCAATGCCGGTGGAGCCGGAGAGTTTGCGGGGACAGAGACCGGGGAAGGCGCGGAAGCGGACTCGGCGGAGGTGATTGTCGCGGACAACGCCTCCACTGACGACTCACTGGAGGTTCTTTCAAGGGATTTTCCCGAAGTCAGGACCATATCCTTTGACCGCAATTACGGCTTCACGGGGGGCTACAACCGCGCTTTCAACCTTCTTCCGGGAGGCTCCGGGAGCGGAAACGACGCTCCAGGGGAAGTTCAGACAGGCAATGGAAACGCTCAGGCAGGCGGATACGACCTCTTCCTGCTTTTGAACTCGGACATAGAGGTCACTCCGGGGTGGCTCTCCCCTCTTGTGGACTGGATGAAGATCCATCCGGAGTGCGGTGCCTGCGGGCCGAAGCTTCACAGCTGGTACCAAAGGGACAGTTTTGAATATGCCGGTGCGGCAGGAGGCCTTATTGACGCCCTGGGCTATCCGTTCTGCCGGGGAAGGGTGATGAAAAAGGTGGAAAAGGACACGGGGCAGTATGACTCCCCCGCCGATGTTCTTTGGGTTAGCGGGGCGTGCCTTATGGTCCGCGGCAGCGTCTGGAAGGCCCTCGGAGGGCTTGACGACCGCTTTTTTGCCCACATGGAGGAAATTGACCTCTGCTGGAGAATGCAGCTGGAGGGGTGGAAGGTCACCGTGGTGCCGTCCTCGACGGTATATCATCTCGGAGGAGGCACTCTCCCACAGACTTCCCCCTGGAAACTCTACCTCAATTTCCGCAACAACATCCTCCTTCTGGACAACAATCTCGCGGCGACAATCGGCCCCGGGAAGGCGCGGGGGCGGATATTCCTCAGAAAAATTCTTGACGGATGCTCCGCGGCGGTGTATCTTCTGAGTTTCAAGCCACAATGCTTCAAAGCTGTCTGGAAAGCTCACCGTGATGCCGCAAGGTTGAAAAAAGCGAAGCTCGCCGAAGGCAGGGGTAATCCTGGAAACGGCACCATATACAAAGGTAACAGGGTACGAGGGTTATATAAAGGGCTTATGATCCCCCGCGCCATTCTCGGAATCAGGATAGACACGGAGAAGGCCTGCGGTTTGGGGGAAAATGCGTAGAAATTAAGAATCCCCTCATAGGGAAAGAGTTAATACTTAATAAGTTAAAGCTATGAGAATCGTTATTGCAGGGGCCGGAGAGGTCGGTTCGCATCTTGCGAAGATGCTCAGCAACGAGGCCAATGACATCACGGTCATTGACAGCGACCAGTCAAGGCTCGACAGCCTCAGCGCCGTCGCGGACATAGTCACGGTGAACGGAGTTTCCTCAGAAATCGGGGTTCTGCGTGAAGCCGGCGTTCAGGATGCCGACCTTTTCATCGCCGTGAATCCTTCGGAGTCTCAGGACGTCAATGTCGTGAGCGCGATTCTCGCAAAGAAACTGGGCAGCCGCAAGGTCACGGCCCGCATCAACACGGAAGAATACCTTTCCTACGAGAACAAGAATCTTTTCACCGAAATGGGCATAGACCTTCTCTTTTACCCGGAGAAGATTGCAGCCAACGAAATCGTTGACATTCTGAGACATAACGCCTCGACGGACGCTATGGATTTCGCCCGCGGAAGGGTGCAGATGTCGGTGTTCAAGGTTGGCGAGGACTCCCCTCTTCTGGATATGAACGTGCTGGAACTCAGCCGCTACGCCACCTCGGAGGAACTCCAGTTCCGAATAGTTGCGATTTCGCGTGACAACACCACCCTCATCCCTAAGGTGGACACGCATTTCAAATACCGCGACCTAGTTTACATCATTTCCAAGCGCGAAGGCACCCAGATGCTCAACCGCCTTATAGGCACGCAGGAGCTCGAAATCAACCGAGTGATGATTTTCGGAGGCGGACCGACGGCCGAGATGGTGGCCAGGCAGCTGTGCTCCCAGATTGAGATGGTGAAAATCATCGAGCCGGACAAGGAGCTCTGCACGCATCTATCCGAGAGTCTTCCGGACAAGGTGGAGGTGGTGAACGCTGACGGAAGAAACTCCGATGCACTTGTGGAGGAGGACATAAAGGACTACGACGCATTCGTCTCGCTCACGGCATCTTCCGAGGCCAACATTCTCGCCTGCGTCGCGGCGAAAAAAATCGGGGTGGCCAAGACCATTGCCGAAGTCGAAAATCTGGAATACATCCACCTCGCCGACGGAATGGGGGTCGACGCAGTGATTAACCGAAAGCTCATCACGGCGGGCAGAATCTTCAAATTCACCCTCAGCGACAAGGTACGCTTCATTAAATATATGAACGGAACCAATGCGGAGGTGCTCGAATACATTGTGTCGAAGGACGACGCTGTGAGCGAG